>DASQVJ010000550.1:0-8316 GCA_035640835.1 Bryobacteraceae bacterium | reverse complement strand
AATTCCTTGTGATCGATGTTCTCGTCGCGAAGGTCGAGGCCGCATTGAGCCAGGTAGCCGATGAACCCGCCCGCAAAGCAGTCGCCGGCTCCGGTGGGATCGAAAACCTGCTCGAGTAGATAACCGGGCACGATGAAGAGCTGGTCCTTGCGGAACAGCATGGCACCGTACTCGCCGCGTTTGATGACCACGGTATTCGGGCCCATTGCAAGAATTTTTGCAGCTGCCTTCTTCAGATTGTTCTCGCCGGAGAGGAGACGCGCTTCGCTGTCGTTGATCAGCAGGAAATCCCAATTCTTGAGGGTCGTCAGCAACTCGTCCCGGAAACTGTTGATCCAATAGTTCATGGTGTCGCCGCCGACGAGGCGAACGCCGTTCATCTGGTCGCGGACACTCTGCTGTAACGCGGGCTGGATGTTTCCGAGCAGCAGATAGGGCTGTGACCTGTAGGCCTCGGGGATTTTCGGCTGGAAGTCGGCGAAGACGTTGAGATCCGTTCGCAGGGTTGTCCGATCGTTCATGTCGTCGGAGTAAACGCAGGACCAGAAGAACGTCTTCCCGGGCACCCGCTCAACGCCGCTCAAATCGATGTTGCGGCTCGAGAGGAAGTCGAAGTCTTCCTGGGCGAAGTCGTCGCCTACCACCGCCACAATCTTCACAGGACTGAAATAGCTAGCGGCCAGCGAGATGTACGTGCAGGCACCTCCCAGCATCCGATCAACGGTTCCGTGGGGCGTTTGTACACCGTCATAAGCGACGGATCCGACGACAACTATGGACATTCCCCGATTGTACAAAGTGGCGTCTCGAAGCACCGGAGATTCAGTTCCCCTCGGCAAGACGGGTACAATCGAAGGAGCGGATGCGACAACTCCCGCGCTATTTCTTCGATCTTTGCGTCGGCTCTCTATCGCTTCTGCTCCTGGGCTACATTACGATCCGCTTGTGGCGCGCCGCGAGTCGTTCCTGGCGTCCACTCGTAGCTGCCGCCGCGTTTCTGATCGCGCTCATCGTGATCGCGGGTGTTGCCCTAAGCCCTCTGCGCATTCAGAATCGATTTCCGAATGACACCGTCGTGATCACTCGGGCTGTGGCCATCTTCACCGTGGCCTGGATTTTCACGGGCTTCCTGATCGCGCTGATTTGGGAGCGCATTCCGAGGACAAACCCCACCCGGCGCAGACTGCTGCAGACAGCAACGCTCGCCACACCTGCGGTGTTGACAGCCGCGGCGTTTATCAACCGTGACAGGCTCCGCTTCGATGACCAACGACTCACGATTGCCGGCTTGCCGCAAGACCTCGACGGCCTCCGGATCGCGCTCGTCAGTGACTTGCATCTCAGCCCGATAGTGCCGGAGAGCCTGGTGGCTCGGGCCATAGACATGGCGAATGAGGCGCGCCCCCACATCACGGTCGTTGCGGGCGATCTCATCTCACGATTCGGCGATCCTCTGGACCGCAGCATCTACCAAATCTCGCGATTGAAGGCGGAAGCCGGAGTGTACGGGTGCCTCGGCAACCATGAGATGTACGTAATCTGCGAGGACTACGTCCAGCACGAGGCTGGTAAACGCGGCGTGATGTTCCTTCGGCATCAAAAGCAGGTACTTACCTTCGGAGGGGCTCGACTCAACCTCGCCGGCGTCGATTTCCAGAGTTCCCGGAAGCCTTACCTCATCGGCGGTGAAAAGCTGGTAGAACCGGGGATGTTGAACATCCTTTTGTCGCACAACCCAGACGTGTTCCCGGTCGCGGCGAAGCTCGGTTTCGACCTCACCTTGGCCGGCCACACGCACGGGGGCCAGGTCAATTTCGAGATACTCCATCACAACCTGAATATTGCTCGTTTCTTTACGCCGTACACAATGGGCGAATATCGAATTGGGGACGCAGCGGCGTATGTCACGCGAGGAGTGGGAACGATCGGCCTCCCTGTACGGCTGAACGCGCCCCCTGAGGTGACCCTTATCCAATTGTGCGCTACCTGATTCTGAGCGACATTCACGCAAATCTCGAAGCACTGGAAGCCGTCCTGAAAGACGCGAAAGGACTCTATGACGACATGATCAACTGCGGGGACGTCGTCGGCTATGGTCCGGATCCAAACGCGGTCATTGAATGGTGCCGAAAGAATTCGACCAAAATCATCCGCGGCAATCATGACAAGGCTTGCGCGGGCATCATGGACCTGCGTTGGTTTAATGACGTCGCCAGGCATGCTGCCCAGTGGACCCGGGAGGAACTGACCCCGGACAATTTCGAGTGGCTGAATGCCCTGCCCCAAGGACCTCTGACAGTCGGCGAGTTCCAGGCGTTCCACGGCTCACCGGCCGATGAAGACGAGTACATGGCCGACCCCTGGGACATCGAACAGGCTTTGCCCTTCAGCCAGCGCAACCTGATCTTCTTCGGTCACACGCATCTGCAGGGCGCGTTTCACATCCACCGCAATGGAACTCGAGCTTTGAAGAGAGAGACGATCGACCTCGAGCCGGACTCTGTCTACTTCATCAATCCGGGCTCGGTCGGGCAACCGCGCGACGGAAATCCGAAGGCTGCCTACGCCATCTTCGACGATGTAGAGCGGCTGGTGACCATGAAGCGAGTGCCGTATGACGTCAATAAGACGATGCAAAAAATTGTTGCCGCGGGCCTGCCCGAAGTTCTCGGCCTCAGGCTACAGATCGGACGTTAGCTCTTGTCGAACAGATCGATCTGACCTGGCGCTGGCGCTTTGCGTGCCGCTGGCCGACGGGGCTTCAAGGGCGTGCCAATAACGCCGAGAACCTGGACGGCTTGCAAGGCCGCTCGGGGGATGAAGATTTTCTGCCGGTTGCCGGAGAAGTCGGGTGGGGTGCCCGAGAATCCGTGCACTTCGGTCTGGAGCAGGTCGTTCGGCAGAATCGCTTCCAAAACGTCCGCATCTCGAAACCGGAAGCGCACCCATAGGCCTTCGAGTTTCGGGCGGGTGAGGAAGGCCCTCTTTTCCTCAGTGGAGTGGCTGAAATCCCGAACAAATTCGACCATTTTGACCTCACGTAGATCGGCGTGGCCGATGGTTCCATGTATCGTGAGGTATTCCAGCGAGCCAGCCGCAATGTAGGTCACCGGATTGACGAAGGCAGCGATATCCTCGCGTTCGAAGCGGCGAATCTGGACCTTTTTGTTGGTCGAGGTGGCCAAAGCGAGCCGGTAATCCTCAGAAACTAAACATTTTGTTCAAAACAAAATCGCATTTATTGTATCATTGGCACCATGCAAAGATCCGGCACTGCACCGGGAATTGCAAGGCTTACAGTGGCTTTTCTCCAACATTGCCGGGTGGAGAAGGGCTTGGCCGCGAATACCCTCGCCGCCTACCGCCGGGATTTGGAGGACTTCGGTGTAGCCTTCAAGGACCAGGTTCCATCCGATCTCGAGACCTTGCATACATACGTTGAGGATCTCCAGCAACGCGGCCTGTCTGCGCGGTCGATTGCACGCCACTTGGCGACGCTGCGGAGCTTTTATAAGTTCCTGCTTCGGGAGGGCTTGATCTCGACGGATCCGGCCGCGGCGCTTCCGCTTCCCCGGCAATGGAAACAGTTGCCGAAGTTCCTCAGTCTTCAACAAATCGAAGCCCTGGCTGCGGCGCCGGATCCAACGACGCCGACGGGCCTGCGGGATCGGGCGATGATTCAGTTCCTGTTTGCGACGGGGTTGCGGGTGAGTGAACTTTGCGGTGTCGAATTGGCAGGGTTGGCGCTTGATCCGGGCTACGTTCGAGTGTTCGGGAAAGGCGGCAAGGAGCGGATTGTCCCGGTGGGACGAACGGCGATCCAGGCCGTCGAACTGTACCTGAGCAGCGCCCGGCCGCAGTTGCTGAAGGGCCGCGGCAGTCCGCACTTGTTCGTCACGGCACGGGGCACCAAGCTCAGCCGGAGCGGCTTCTGGAAGTTGCTCGGGGGCTATGGCAAACAGGTCGGAATCTGGCACAATTTGACTCCGCACGTGCTGCGGCACAGCTTTGCGACACATTTGCTGGAAGGCGGGGCGGATCTGCGCGTCGTACAAACGATGTTGGGTCACTCTGATATTTCCACGACGCAGATATATACACACGTTCTTCGGTCTAAGTTGAAGGACGTCGTAACGCGGCACCATCCGCGAGCGTGATTAAAGGGGTGAACCATGAGCGACTACATGTTCATGTTGGAGAGCCACCTCAATGCCGATCAGGCGTCGGCCTTCTCCGAGGTGAGGGGTGCGGCCCAGGACGAGGGACTGTCGATTTACCTGACCGGCGGCGCGATCCGGGACATGTTCGGCGGCTTCCCGATCCGCGATCTCGACTTTACCGTCGAGGGCGATCCGGCCAAGCTCGTTTCGCGTCTGACTGCAAAGGGAGCGACGGTAGTCAGCTCGGATTCCCTTCGCCACAAGACTGAGCTTCTCTTCCGCCGCGCCGTCACTGTCGGGATCGGCATGTCGCGAACCGAGAATTACCCCAAGCCTGCCGCCAAGCCGCAGGTGACTCCAGCGACCATCTATGACGATCTGCGTGGCCGCGACTTCACCATCAACGCGCTGGCGCTGTCGGTAAACCGCGCTTCGAAGGGGTTGCTGATCGACCCGAATAACGGCCTCTCGGACTTGGAGCGGCGCGAACTGCGCGTTGTTACGAGCCATACTTTCTATGACATGCCCGTCCGGATGCTACGCCTGCTTCGCTTCGAGACAAGGCTCGGCTTTACGCGAGCCGATCGCACGCAGTCGCAGTTCGAGAATGCCAAGGAGGCGGGTGTCCACAAGCTGCTTTCGGCCGGAGCGCTGCTCGAGGAGATGCGGGCGATGGCGACCGAGCAGAAGCCGGTCGAACTGCTACAGGCGCTCGAACGGGAGGGTCTCCTCCAGCTGTTGTCGCCTGCGCTGACGACTGCCTCGATTCCACTGGCCACGCTCGGGAAACTCCTAAAGGCTCGGCAGATGATGCCTTTCGGTGTCGACCTCAGGACCGACTACCTCGGCTTGTTTCTGAACGTGCTGACCGAGAAGCTTTCCACGAAGGATCGGTCCGCCCTTTACGCCAAGCTGGATCCGAAGGGCCTGAGGACAGCAAGTTGGAACAAGCTCGATGCTCGGGCTCGGAAGCTCGAGAAACAACTCAAGGGGGCGAGTCTGGTGAAGCCTTCGGCGATTTACGACATTGTCGCCAAGGCGGATGGGGAGTCGGTGTTGTACCTGCTCGCGAAGTCGACCGAGAGGCTGGTGCAGGATCGGTTGAAGAACTACCTGCAGAAGTATGCCCCGGCGGCGGCCGAGGTCACCGACGCACTCGTGCGGCAGTCGGGCGGCGGCGAGCCCGGATCACCCAAGTTTGTTCGAAAACGGCACGAGATGGTGGCTGCCAGGTTGGATGCGCGACCGAAACGACCCAAGGCTCCGCCCCCGGCACCGGCGCCTCCGGTGGCTCCAGTTTCGACCGGCCGCAGAGCGTCTCCTTCGATCCGATAGGCTTTTTGACGGAACGAAGCCAAATCCTTCTAAGTTACTAAAATTACGAAGCTTATCGGCGAGCGCCGAGGCCGATGAAGACGATTCCGACGATGATCAGGCCAAGGCCGATGAACTTGTTGCGGGTGAACGGTTCCTTGTAAACGAGGCGCGACCAGAGCAGGGTCCACAGGTAGCTCAGGGACGCCATCGGGTAAAGCACGCTCAGCTCGCCTTGCCGAATGCCCTGCACGAAGAACCAGGACGAGAGGAGAAAGGCTGCGACGCCGGCAGCCAACTGCCAGTTAAAGATTAGAGACCAGAGGTTCCGCTGCAAGCGTCCGGCACCGCCCTTCAGGAACACGGCTCCGAACGAACCGATGAAGGACGCGAACATCACCAACAGAATGGATTGAATCGGGGTCGAGGTCACTTGTGGTCGCCGAAGCCGAGCACCGCAACTCCGAAAACAATGACGGCCAGCCCGGTCACCTTGTATGGATTCATCTGCTCGTGAAAAATGAACAGGCTGAGCACAGTGACCCAAACGTAACTCAGCGAAATAATCGGGTAAAGAATAGAGAGGTGTGCCTTGCGGAGCGCCAAAACAAGGAACAAAGTACTAAGACCGTAAAGTGTGTACCCTGTCATTAGCGGCAGATTCGTAATCATCTGGATGATGCTCTGCTTCTGCAGCTTGTTTGCACCCATTTTCATGAAGATCTGCGCCGCAGCCCCAAGCAGGGTGCAGCAGAAGACGAGTGCAATTGCTTTGCGATCCAGCGTGTGCGAGGTGGTCACAGTTGTTGAGGTGGGTGTAGCAGTAGCAGTACTCATCTTTGCAAAACTCTCATGATAGCGGATGGCCGCGCTTGTCCGGTTTCTAAATGGTGAGAAACCGTGTCAAATTCCAAATCCGCCACCACCTGGAGTAAGTATTCGAAGACAATCGCCGGGTTTTACGCGGCGACGAAACTTGGCCGGCAGCGGCGACTCCCGATGGTTAGACACTAAGACGGCGGCGCCGGGCATACCATTTTCGCCTCCGGAAAGACCATAGGGAGCCGTCTTACGACGCTCGGAAAGCAAGGTGACCTCCGCTTCGGCCAGAAATTCCCATTCACGTATAAGCCCATTCCCACCTTGTTGCCGGCCGCGGCCACCGCTGTTCGGACGGATCCGATATTGCTTCAGCCGGACGGGATAGGCGTGCTCGAACGCCTCCACAGGGGTATTCCAGCTGTTCGTCATGTGCGTGTGCACGGCGTTAATGCCCGGGCGGAGCGGTCCTGCCCCCATGCCGCCGGCGAGCGTCTCGTAGTAAGCAAACGGACGCTGCCGAAGCTGGTCGAAGCCGCCGAAGCTTAGATTGTTCATGGTGCCGGAGCTGGCGGCGGGAATCCGGTGCGGTAACGCCTTGGCCAGAGCCCCCAGGAGCACGTCGACAATGCGCTGAGACGTCTCGACGTTTCCCGCCGCCATGGCCGCGGGCGCACTCGCGTTCACCACGGAATGGTCCGCGGTGAGCACGCGGATCGGTCGGACGAGGCCTCCTGTAAAAGGGACATCTTCGGCAAGCAGGCAACGGAAGACATAAGCGGTCGCTGCAAGGGCGATCGCGCGGTTCGCATTGATCGCTCCAGGGGCCTGCGGGGCCGAACCCGTGAAGTCCACTTCCGCCTGGTCGCCGGCGATTCGGATGGCCACTCGCAGCGGAAACGGTCCGTTGCCCAAGCCGTCGTCTTCGAGCACATCTTCGAATCGATACTCACCATCGGGGATCTCGCGGATAGTCGCGCGCATCAGGCGTTCGCTATAGGCGAACAGCTCGCGGATCCGACGCCGGATGACGGAAAGACCATATTTCTCGACCAGGGCTCGGAGACGAGTTTCACCGCGCTGAATCGCCGCCAGCTGAGCTTTGAGATCGCCTTCGCGCTCCACAGGAGTCCGAACGTTCGCAAGGACCAGATCGAGCAGGTCGCGGCGCAAGACCCCACCTTCGACGATCTTGATGGGCGGCAGCCGCAAGCCTTCCTGATAGATTTCGTTGGCAAGAGGCATGGAACCGGGGCTCATGCCGCCGACATCGGCGTGGTGCGCGCGGTTCGCGACATAGAACTCGGGCTGCTTTGTATTCCCTAAGAAGACGCTCGAGACGACGGTGATGTCCGGCAGGTGCGTGCCGCCACGGAAGGGATCGTTGACCATGGCGATGTCGCCAGGGCGGAGGTCGATTGCCCGACGAACGTGCTCGACGGCAAGAGGCATCGCGCCCAGATGCACGGGCATGTGGTCGCCCATGGCCACGGTCTGTCCCTCTGAGTCGTACCAGGCACAGGAATAGTCGCGCCGCTCTTTGATGTTGGCCGAGAACGACGTGCGCCGGAGGAGCACACCCATCTCTTCAGCGACCGAGACGAACAGGTGCTGGAAGATCTCGAGCATCTACGATTTTCCCTTGCGCAGGGTGGGCGACCGTTTGGTTTCGGACGGTTTTTTGGGGGCTGGCGCGGCGGCAGGCGGCTCGGGTGGTTCTTCCGGGAGCGGCTCGACTTCCTTGGACTCGAGACGGCACTCACCGGCATCGATCGCGAAGCTCGCCACCGGTTTCCAGGTAGTCGCGATGTGACGTTCCACGCGATAGGTGTTCGTCTTGGCATCGGCGCGCAGGCGGAACGGTTTGTCGGACGGGGGCGGGGTCTTGAGATTGACAGGCGTATCGGTCAGGCGCTGAAGGCTCCATCCGTCGCCGCCGGTCATGGTTTCATAGACCTCGTACCGCATGTTGGTCTCGCCTTTCCGGATTTTGTCGACAACGGCCGATCCGTGGGTTCGGCTA
>DASQVJ010000549.1:0-4890 GCA_035640835.1 Bryobacteraceae bacterium | reverse complement strand
TCGACTATGGTCTCGGCGCATTCCGGCGCGAAGCCTTCGAGCGCATCGCACCAGGACAGGTCTACGATCTTGCGACCCTCTACTCCGAGCTTCTCGGTGCAGGACAGCTCGCCGCGTTCGAAGTTCCAGAGCGCTTCTACGAAGTCGGATCGGTAGCCGGAATCGCCGAGTTGGAGGCACATCTCGCGTGAGTTTCGCACAGCAATATCTGGAAGAGTGCAGCGACGTGATCCGTCAGCTCGATCCCAATGCAATCGAGCGAGTCGCACAACTGCTGGCAAACGCCCGCAACCGTGGCGGACGCCTATTCATCCTCGGGGTCGGCGGCAGTGCCGCGAACGCATCTCATGCAGTGAACGATTTCCGTAAGATCTGCGCGTTCGAAGCCTACGCCCCAACCGACAACGTCTCCGAGCTCACTGCACGCACCAACGACGAGGGCTGGTCGACGGTCTTCGAATCCTGGCTGCGAACGAGCCGTCTTCGCGCCGACGATGTGCTGCTGGTCTTTTCCGTCGGCGGCGGAGACCTCGAGAACAACGTCAGTCCAAACCTGGTCGCCGCGCTCCAATTCGCCCGACAGGTCGGCACCACCATCACCGGCATCGTCGGACGGCAGGGTGGCTACACCGCACGAGTCGCCGACGCCTGCGTTATCGTACCGACCGTCAACCCCGCGCACGTCACGCCGCACTCGGAAGCATTTCAAGCGGTCGTATGGCACTTGCTTGTTTCGCACCCGGCGCTGAAGCAAGCCGCAACGAAATGGGAGTCGGTGCGCTGAAACCGGCCGTGTTCCTCGACCGCGACGGTGTCGTCAACCGTGCCCTTGTACGCGATGGCAAGCCCCACCCGCCGCAAACTCTCGAGGATCTCGAAGTGCTGCCCGATACGCCGGACCTGCTTGCACGCTTGAAGGTTCTCGGCTTCTCGCTCGTCGTCGTCACGAACCAACCCGATGTCGCACGCGGCACCCAACAGCGAAGCGTGATCGACGCCATGCATCAGCATCTGAATAGCCGGCTCCCGCTCGACGCCTTCTACGTTTGCGATCACGACGATGCCGATCGTTGCCCCTGCCGCAAGCCGAAACCGGGCCTTCTGCTGCGGGCAGCCGACGACCTTGCGCTAGCATTGAACGAAAGCTTCCTCATCGGCGACCGCTGGCGCGATATCGACGCTGGTACTGCGGCCGGGGTTCGACCGATTTGGATTGATTACGGCTATGCCGAGCGGGGACCCGCGACTGTCCCTTTCGCACGTGTGAAGAGTCTGAAAGAAGCCGTCGAGCAAATTGAAAGTGCAGTAAAGAGGTAACCTTGCCCCAACTCGATTCTCTCTCTGTCAAGATCTTCGCGGATGGCGCAGACCTGCACGCGATCCTGCAGCTCTATCGTGAACCGCATATCAAGGGGTTCACCACAAACCCGACATTGATGCGCAAAGCAGGCATCACCGACTACGAGAGCTTTGCGCGCGAGGTGCTGAGCGCCGTCCCCGATCGCCCCATATCCTTCGAAGTATTCGCCGACGATCTGGCCGGCATGGAGGGCCAGGCTCACAAGATCGCATCCTGGGGCGACAATGTGTACGTCAAGATTCCCGTCACCAATACGCAAGGCGAAGCGACCTGCCAGCTCGTGCGCAAGCTCTCGCAGGCAGGCGTGAAGGTGAACGTTACCGCGCTACTCACTCTGGAGCAGGTGCGTCAGATGACCAGCTCGCTCGCCGGCGGCGCACCCTCATGCATCTCCGTCTTTGCAGGACGCATCGCCGATACCGGCATCGACCCCGTGCCGATCATGGCCGAAGCCGTCGCGATGCTGCAGCCTCATCCGCAAATCGAACTCATCTGGGCGAGTCCCCGAGAACTGCTCAACGTAATTCAAGCGGACAGCATCGGCTGCCACATCATCACCGCTACAACCGACGTCCTCAAGAAGCTCTCGCTTCTCGGCAAAGATTTAAACCAGTACTCGCTCGAAACGGTGGCGATGTTTCATAGCGACGCGTTGAGTTCCGGCTTCGCCCTCTAGCAGCGCCGGATGTTTCGAAACTGGCGCGCCGTCGCCCTATCCGCCCTGCTCGCGTTCTTTGTTCTGGTGCCGTATCGCACAACGAAGCCTCATAGCGCTTCCGATCTCGTCACCAGTTACGGCCACATTGTGCAGGCACGCATGGCACTCGAAGAAGGCCAACTCCCCGTGCGAATCGCACCCTGGGAGTGGAACGGATCTCGCTATCCCGTCTTCCAGTTCTACTCGCCGCTCCTCTACACCACGCTGGGCGCGGTCGACCTGCTCTTCCGCAATCCGTGGTGGACCATCCGAATCTGCGTGTGGCTCGCGCTGTTTGCAAGCGGACTCGCTGTCTATCGCCTCGCGCGCGACCTGGTCGATCGTGACGAAGTAGCGCTCGCCTGCATCGCGCTGTACATGTGCGCACCCTACCTCGCCATCAACATACAAGCGCGCGGAGCCCTAGCGGAGATCTTCGGCCAGTGCCTCCTACCTTTCTGCGCGCTGTGGTTCTGGCGATTGTGGCAAGGCTTCTCCTGGCCTCGCGTTCTGTGTTTCGGAGTCGTCGTGAGCGCACTGATCCAGACGCACCTGATCACAGCGTTCTACTTCCTGTGCTTCTCGGGCTTGTGGCTCGCATTGACATGCTTGAGTCGTCGCGAGTTCCGCCCGCTGCTGAACTACGCGGCGGGATGCGTGCTGTCCGTCGCGCTCGCGGCCTGGTTCCTCGTACCCGTCGGGACACTCACAGGCACTGTGTTCGCAAGCACCCAACTCGCAAACCCGTACGACTGGAATTGGCTCACGCCGATTCACACTCTCCTGTCGCCGGTCTCCATGCCGCCCACTCGACCGCCGGCGGGGTCCGACGGTCTTCATCCTGCATTCGGATGGCTGAGTCTCGCGTCGTTCGTGCTCCTCGCGATGCGCGCACGCAGAGAACCCAAGCCCGGGTTCATCGCACTCTTAAGCCTCGCCATCCTGCTCGGCATCCTCATCTGGTCGCCAGTGAATTTCTGGAAGTACCTGCCGCGAATCCTGCACCTGGAGCAGTTCCCGTATCGCAACCTCGCCCAATGGCACTGGCTCGCTGTCTTCGCTTTCGCGTGGGGACTCGAACCTCATCGCCGCTACCTCGATTCCATCGGATATCGGTTTCCGATCGCGATCCTACTCACCGCAGCCCTTCTCGATTGCACCTACTTGATCCGACGCAAAGATCCGGCCGACATCTCACATCTCGATAAAGACCCGACGCTCGGCTACGGCCGCATGATGTACCTGCCGCGCGACCTCCTGGTACCAACCGAATTCCTCCACGACGCGCCTCTGAACTTCGCGCATCCTGACGGTCTCTTCCGGCTCGCCGCACCGTTGGAAGTGCATCTCCCGTCCCTCCGCGAACAACCGGGCACCATGCTGCGCCTCGAAGGTGAGTTGGAGCCGTCGTTCCCCCTACCCAGTCGCCTCTCCGTGCTGGTCGGCAAGCAAACGGTGGATTCCTACACGATTACCTCGCGGCACTTCGTATGGTTGTTCCCGATGATCAAGTGCGCGTCAGCCGCGGAGCCGGGCACCGCCACAGTGGCTTTCCGCTTCGGCCTCGAGCACAGCTATCGGGTGCCCGGTGATTATCGACCGCGAGGATTGCGTTCCATCGCCACCACAATCGTTCAGCCCCTGGCAGTCGCCGTTCGCCCGCGGCTCGGTGAAGACTGTCATCGAGTCGGAGACACCATCCGCTGCAACGTGAGCTTACCGACTCAAAGCTGGGTTCAACTTCCCGTGTTGCACTACCCGGGATTGTCGAAAATTACCGTAGACGGGAGTCCTGCATCCTTCGTCGGTTCGCCCGACGTGACCGACTTCTACACCACGCCGAAATCAGCAGTCAGGCTCGACCCAGGGACACACGTCGTCGAGGCTACGTGTCAGGGTAGCGTGCCAGGCAATTGGATGAGCGTGCTCGCTCTCCTGGGCGTGCTGCTGGGAGCTGGTGCCCTTACTGCACGGGTCGCAAAGGCGGTGCCGTCTGCCCGCCAAGCCCGGCATACGTCTCCTTAACCTTCACCACCTTGTTGCCTTCGAAGGTAACGAATGTGACGCGGCCAGGCGCCATACCGTAGATCCAATCTTCGAGATCGACACCTTCCTTCGTCTCGCGAGTCTTCGTACGCGGCTTGCCGATGGCCATGATCACCTGGTCTCGATCCATACCTTCCACGGCACGCTTGTCCACCACGGCTTGCTTGATCTCCGGCGGCAAACTGTCAAGCACCTGTTCTGTTGCGCTTCGCTTCTCGAAGTCAAGAATCGGCGCGAGCAGCTTCTTCAACTCCGAAGCAGGCATTGCCGTCAGAGGCTTGTGAAAGAGAAGCGCGATGGTCGTTCCGCCTGGAGCGGCCGTTGGCTGGCGCTGGCTCACCGGAGTGGTGCGCGTGCCCATGCCGACCTCGATGTTCTCGTACCACTTGCGCTTGCTCTTCATACCGCCGTTGAGCTCGAGCACGATCTTGTCATCCTCGAGGTCCACCTTCGTGATCTGAACGATGTCTCCGACGCGGGCCGCAGGTCCGAACTCCTTGCCGGCGGCGTCCCACTGCTTCTTATCCCAAGTACCCTGCACATCATAGTCGAGGGCCTTCTTAGAGCGCGGAAGGAAGGTTTTCGCAGTCGCGTACTCGGCCATCAGGCCACGAACAAGTTCCACTCGCTCATCAAACGTGAGCTTCTGCGCCATTAGCGACGTGGATAAAAGGACAACAAGGGGAAGGGTCTTCCGCATTCAACTACTCCTCGGCTGGAAGGGGACGCAGGAGGTATAACTCCTGTTGCTGCACTGGGGCTTTGGTAACGTAGTACATTAAGCCAA
>DASQVJ010000548.1:0-3711 GCA_035640835.1 Bryobacteraceae bacterium | reverse complement strand
CCCAAGTAAGTTGCACACCCGCGACAGCGATATTGCTTGGTATCGAACTCCCGAGATTTGCTGTAGTGCCGTAAATGACCCCGACGCTTACGTCAGGGATATACTCGGCCTTCTTCGCACGTGCGTCGTAGTGCGCTTGCTGCACTAGCAGCTTTGCCTTCTGTAAATTGGGGCGGTTTTTAACGGCTTGTTGTTCCAGCGCTTCAGGCGTCTCGACTTCGCTGTCTGCGCTGCTGATATCCGCGACGCGAAACGCCGTATGTATGTCGCGGCCCATCACGTCGTTAAGCTTTTCGCTAGCAGTCGCCACCTGGTCCTTGGCATCGCTGATCGCATTCCGCGTCTTCAAAAGCTGTGCATCTGCGTCCAACAAATCAGACTCGAGAATCGTTTCCTTGCTGTGGTTCTCGACCGCCAGCCGCTTCGTTTCTTCGTAATAAGGAAGCGAGGCATGAAGACTGTCGAGCGTACTCTGCGCCTCCACGACGGAGTAGTAAGCCTGCCGAACCCGGTCGACCACTTCCAAACGCGTTTTCTCCTCGTCTTGACGTGTAGCTGCCACGCCGAACGCAAGAGCTTTCAACTGCATATGTAGGCGGTACTGCGTTGACAACGGTTGGAGCACGGAGGCAAACATCATGCCAGTTGGCTTCCGCGCGACCTCGATTTTTTGATCGGTCCCCGGAATTGGACCGGTAGAGCCGTATGTCCCGAGCGAGCCTTGTTGAAAGGTGACGGATGGCTTCGTTATGAGTTGGCCGCCAATGGCAGTGATGCTTGTGGTAGCAAAACGCTTGGTGTTATTCGCGGCAAGGTCATCGCCAGCCCGGCGCGTCTCCAGGCTGGCGGTCTTCAGGTCGCTATTATTTGTGACCGCTTGTTGAATCGCCTCCTCCAGCGTAAGTACAGGCGGGCTCGATTCCTGTGCTCGCGCTAGGAACACGAGTGTTCCCCAAAGGACTGCCCACTTCGCTGTTCGATTACGTCGCTGCATCTGAGGCAATCTTGCCTCGACTCCGGACTTGGATTGCAGTTATCTGCCGTAAGCTTACGGCGAGTTTACGGCGAGTTTACGGCAAATAGGCTGTGTCCCAGCGCAGCATGGAATTAAGCTGCCTGGCCATTTATCGACGGCGCGGCGAAAGCGAACTCATATGTGGAGCATTGAAAGGAAAAGCACGATGCGGCAAGAATCTCGAAACTGGATAGCAACGTTTAGTCCTCCATTGGTGCTCGCACTCATAGCCTGCTCCGTGGCACAGGGACAGGACGTGAAAACCCGCTACATGCCAGGCACTGACTTTTCAAAATATCGTACTTACAGTTGGGTGAGGATCGAAGGAGCTGGGTATCCCGACCAGATCATTGACACGGACATCATGCGTTCGATAGATGCGCAACTCGTGGGTAAGGGCCTAACAAGGGTGGACACCGGCACCCCCGATTCCGCGCATGCGGCCGGCGTTCCCCAACCCTCCGCTCTGCCCCAAGCACCCGGTTTGCCCCAACCGTCGACTCTCACCCCTGTCGCCAATTCCGCCCAAACGAAGAATTCCGCCCCTAAGGCCGATCTCCTCATTGCCTACCATGTCGCTATCGATCGCGAGCGGCAGTGGAATGCCTTCGGCTCGTTCGACCGCTTCCCCGGGTCCGGCTTTGGGATGGGAACGGCTACAGCAACCAGTTCAAGCATTGAGGTCGGAACTCTAGTCCTTGATATGTATGACCCCGCTGCAAAGAAGCTTGTTTGGGCAGGTACCGCAACGAAGACGATCAGCATCAGCAAAAAGCAGGAGAAGAACCAGAAAAACCTGCACAAGGCAATGGAAAAGCTGCTGAAGGACTTTCCGCCCACGCAGAAATAGACGCCTCGCCAGCGGATGATCTTCACACTCCACATGCGTCCACTCCTGATTGCAGTTTGCGCGGCAACTTTGCCGGCGAGTGCTCTTTGCCAACAGCCCGGTGCTAACCCGGCGGCTGACGCCGCTACCGGGCACAAGGTGGTCTCACGCGTTCCAGGAGACATGCTGACCCCGCTCAGCGACTCGCTGGAACGATTGGCGAGCAAAGTTTCTCCGGCCGTCGTTCAGGTCGAGGTGAGCGGATTCGGACCAGCCGAGGAGGGCGATCGCAAGGATACGGCACTGATCGTGCGCCAGCACGCGACCGGGGCCGGCGTGATCGTTGACCCTGATGGTTACGTTATGACCAATGCCCATGTGGTGGAAGGCGCCCAGCGGATCCGCGTGCTTCTGTGGGTGGCGCCGGCCACCTTCGATGATGTGTCCCATCGTGGGAGCATGCAGGTGCTGAACGCGAAGGTAATCGGGTTGCAAAAACAAACTGACCTGGCGTTGCTGAAGGTCGAGGCGAGCAATTTGCCCGCGCTGCATTTCAGGCTGGATCGCTCTCCACAACCGGGGGACCTCGTCTTCGCAATCGGCAGCCCGACAGGTCTGCAGAACTCTGTATCGATGGGTGTGATCAGCTCGGCCTGGCGGCAACCGGATCCCGATAACCCAATGGTGTATCTGCAAACCGATGCACCCATTAACCCCGGCAATAGCGGAGGGCCGTTAGTGGACGTTACGGGCGCTGTCGTGGGGCTGAACACGTTTATCTTGAGCAGAGGCGGCGGCAGTGAAGGCCTGGGTTTTGCCATCCCGGCGCGGATCGTGGACTTCATTTACCAAAGCCTCAGGAAATACGGCCACGTATACCGCACTGAAATCGGGGCAGTCGCGCAAACGATTACGCCCACGATAGCTGAGGGCCTCGGCCTCGCGCAGAACTGGGGCGTGGTGATCGCCGACGTCACAGCGGACGGACCGGCATATGCATCCGGTATAAAGCCCGAGGACGTTGTTTTGGCTGTAGATGGCCACCCTGTGCTTAGCCTTCCCCTGTTTGCTGCCGCCCTGTATCTGCATACGCCTGATCAGCTCGTGAAAATCGATGTGCTGCGGGGGGCGCAGAAGCTGTCATTCAACGTTCCCGCCGTTATGGTGCGCGACGGCATGGACCAGTTGGCCGACCTCGGCGCCACAATGAAGAGCCGCATCGAAGCGCTGGGTATTTTTGCTCTGGATTTCGGTGATGAACTGCGTTCGCTGCTGCCTGATGTGCGCGTTCGCAGTGGCGTAATCGTTATTGGCCAAGCGCCTGGTTTCAATTCCGTCAATACCGGCCTGCGCCAGGGCGATATCATCCACTCGCTCAATCGCACAACCGTTGAATCCGTGGATCAACTCAAATCAGCAGTAGCTCAGCTCAAACCGGCCGAGGCGGCGGTGTTGCGGATCGAGCGTCGCGGTCAGTTCCAATATCTCGCGTTCGAGATGGAATAGAAGCAGTGTGAACTCCGACGCACGCCCCCGATCTAATGTGGAAGATTCAGCCTCTTTAACAGGCTAGTGAAGCGGGCGTCACTGTGGAGCGGGTAAAAATACGGCTCGACCGCCAGCAGGTTGACGAAGGCTGTCTTATCGTCGATCGCCTCGTTAAGGCGCTGAAAGGCCAGATCGAAGTCTTTCATTCCGATTGCCGCGAAAGCTTCCGCCAAGGGGCTCACGTATTGGCTCTGTGCTAATCGACTAAGCTTTTCGATGCACTGCCGAGCTCCTAACTCCGAGCCTTTTCGGGCGTAGGCGGCCGCCAGCAGGCCGATATCGAATGGGAAGTCCGACCGCGAAAGATATTCGATCACGC
>DASQVJ010000547.1:0-5225 GCA_035640835.1 Bryobacteraceae bacterium | reverse complement strand
GTGCGGTTTCGCATGAAGCGCACCGTGCCGTTTGATCTCGAGTCGGCGGCTGTCAGCTTCTACCCACAGGTAGTTTCGGGAGGCAAGTATCAGGTAGTCGTCGTCGCGGCCGCGCTCGAGATCGTGGCCAAGTACGAAGCGCCTTTCCGTATCGCGGGATTTCATCCTGGCATCGTGACCACGAGTGCTCTGGCATCGGTGGATCTGGAGCGCCGTGCGGGTGTGAACCTGATTGCCAAGCTGAGCGGGCGCGTGCTCACGATCTCTTCCGTTCGAGACGGAAATCTGAAGCTGGTGCGTTGCCTGGAGGTTTCGGAGCTGACTTACGAAGATGTCACGGGCGTGCTGTTTCCCACGGTCGCTTTTGTGGAAGATGTTGAGGCCGTGAAGCCGTCACGACTGAGCCTTTGCGGCTTCGGCGACATTGCGCAGCGGCATGCGGAGGCTTGGGAAAGCGAGCTCGGCATGCAGGTGGGGTCTTTGCGCTCGCCGATTGCGACAGCTGAGCCTTTCAATTCTGGATTGCTGGGATACCTGGAGTCGTTCTCGAGGGGCGCTGTTATGGCTCCCACGGCGACTGGAGCGAGTGCTGCATGAAGATCGGCGTTAACTTAGCGAGTGAACCGTTTCGCCGCGACCGGCCGCTGATCCTCGGGTCGTGGATAGCAGGCGCTCTGCTCTCGATTCTGTTGCTGATGATGGTGGTCCTTGCGGTGCGCGAGAGACACCAGACGGCGGAGACTCGTGAACTGATTGAGCGGTCGCGCCGTCAACTGGCCGCGATTCAGGCTGAACAGGCCAAGCTCGATGCGCAGATAAGGCAGCCTGTGAATGCCGAGGTTCTTGACCGAAGCGTGTTTGTGAACGCGCTGCTCGAGCGCAAGGGGCTCTCGTGGACTCGCATTTTCGAGGACCTGGAGAAGGTGATGCCCCACAACGTACGCATCATCTCAGTGCGTCCTCAGCTAAACGGCCCTAACGATGTGCTGCTCGACATGGTGGTCGGTGCTCAGCAAGGCGAGTCAGTGATTACGCTGCTGATGGCGCTCGAGAGCTCTCCTGTCTTCGGCACTACGACGATTCACTCGACTTTGCCTCCGTCGCAAACCGATCCTCTGTTCCGCTATCGCGTGAGTGTGACCTATGCGCAGAAACTTTGAGCTCAAGCTGAAGCTGCCGGCGGGAATCACGCGAGAGCCGCGTTTCGTCGCTCGAGTTGCGCTGGGTACGTTGTTATTTGCCAATCTCGTGGCTGCCGTGGTCGTGTTCAAGCCGTTCGGCGGATCGGCCGCCGACCTGGAATCTGAGTTGAGCAGCCTGCGGCATCAAGTGATCCAGACGCAGGCGAATGTGCAGACGATGCGTTTGTTGGCGGGCAAGATGGATAGTGCTCGGGCGGCCACGGATTCGTTCATGCAGAATTACTTCATGGATCGCCGCACGGCATCGTCAGCGATCGTGTCGGAGTTGACGCGCACCGCTAAGGAGTCGGGCATGCGCAACCGCGGAGAAGCTTTCGTGTTTGAAGCCGTGGAAGGCAGTGACAACCTGAGCATGATGACCATCACTGCCAACTATGAAGGCACCTACGGGGATCTCATCCAGTTTGTGAACCGGCTCGATAAGTCGCCCCGCTTTTTGATCCTCGCCCAGTTGGCGGCGGCGCC
Source organism: Bryobacteraceae bacterium (assembly GCA_035640835.1). Classification (GTDB taxonomy): domain Bacteria; phylum Acidobacteriota; class Terriglobia; order Bryobacterales; family Bryobacteraceae; genus DASQVJ01. The sequence continues at coordinate 3,558 of DASQVJ010000547.1, read as the reverse complement.
TCAGCCGAACGGAAATTTGCTTACCGTGGCGATCAAGGCGCACACATTCGTGAGGGAGGCCGAGCCCGTTGAGAACTCGAACCTGCGCGCCGGTCTGGAGGTTCGTCGATGAAGTTCGGTGCCGAACCTCGCAAGCTCATAATGCTGGGCGTGCTCGGCGTCGTGCTGATTTATGTCCTGTTCTTCAATTCGAGCGGCGACCAGCCGCAACAGACAACGCGGACGGGCCCGAGTGTGACAGCGCCCCGGCCTGCTGTAGCGCCCCCAACTGTCGGCGGTCCCGTTGCACAGAAGGCGAAGGCACCCGCGCGCCGGCCTGGTGAGCGTGTGTTGCAGGAGTTTCGTCCGAGCTTGAAACCGAAGAGGCCAGAAGATCGTGCGGATCCAATGACGATCGATCCCACCCTGCGTACGGAAGTGTTTGCGAAGCTGCAGACTGTGAACGTTTCAGGACCCCGGCGAAGCATTTTCGAGTTTACGGCGGAAGCTCCTCCGCCAAACGCGGTGGCAAAGGTTGATAAGAAACCTCCGGTTCCGAGCCCGCTGACCCAACAGCAGCAGCCGGCGCAACCTGCTGCTCCACCTCCGCCCCCACCGCCACCGCCGATTCCGCTGAAGTTCTACGGCTTTATCAGTGCAGCGAATCAGGCAGCCGGGCCGAAACGTGCCTTCTTCCTGGATGGTGAGGACATCCATGTCGTGACAGAGGGCGATACGGTAAAGAAGCGCTACAAAGTGGTTCGAATCGGCGTGAACACCGTGACTGTGGAAGACATCCAGTTCAAGAACACGCAGACATTGCCACTCGAGGAGCAACCTGCCGGATGATCCCCGTATCCCAGCGCCGGCGAGAAAAGGAGGGAGGGTTCGCGCTCCTGCTGGTGTTTGCGTTGGCGGCCGCTGTGTTGATCAAGTTATCGCTGGAACTGCCACGTGCCGCTTTCGAGGCACAACGCTTGAAAGAACAAGTGCTGATGGATCGCGGTCAGCAGTACATCCGCGGCATCAAGCTGTTCGTACGCAAGCAGCGGCGATATCCGGCGACCATGGACGAGCTCGAGAAATTTCAGGATCGTCGCTATCTGCGCAAGCGTTATCGCGATCCGATGACGGGCGAGGAGGAATGGCGGGTGGTCAACATCAACAACATGGGCGTGTTGACGAACTCCAAAGTCCAGAAGCCGCAGCAACAGAAGCAAGGTAGCGAATACAAGAACACGTTCATCACGGAGAACAGCGGGCTCGGCCAGTCTCCGAACGCCGCGAATGGGCCTACGGGAGTGAATCTCGCCTTACGACGTCGTGCGAGCGACGGGCAGGTCATCAATGGGTCCGAAGGCGCCGGCGTGGTCGAACCGGATCAGCTCGCGATGGGGCAGGGAGTCAACGCACCGTCGAATGGGAACGATCCGAACGCAGCTCCGGCGAATAATGCGAACCCCACTGACGCGAACGTTCCGCAGCCCGGCCAAGGTGGAGCGCCGTTGCCGGGAGGTGCTGTGACGGGTCAGCAGGGTCAAGCAGCACAGCAGGGGCAGGGAACAGTGGGTCAGCAGGCTCAAGCAAACCAACAGCAACAGCAGCCGGTTCGCTACGACCTGCTCGGAAACGCGATCCAGTCCACCGTGCCTGGGGGTCAGCAGCAGACCTATCCGACAGACCCCGCCGTACAGCCTGGCAGACAGGTGGGCCCGCCTCCAGGAAATCCCAATCAGCCGGGTCCGAATCAGCCGACTCCGAACAACAACCCAGCTGCGAACATGATTAACCAGATCCTGACCAGTCCTCGACCGATGCCTGGCACTGCGACAAACCAGCTTGGAACGGGTGGTCAGATTGGGGGCGGAATCGCGGGAGTTGCGAGCAAGTTTGAAGCTCCCAGCATCATGGTCTATGCCGAGCGCCAGCGTTACGATGAGTGGGAATTTATCTACGACATGAAGAAAGAGGCCGCCGCCAACAATCCGGTGGATGCGGCTCTTCAACGCTCGGCACAGCAGGCCGGGGATGCGACGAAATCACAACAATCACAATCGCAAACGCAATCGCAATCACAAACGCAACAAGGAACTCGCCGCTAGCCGCAATCCCGATCCTTTAACGTTTTAGTACTCATAAGAGTCACCTAAACCTCGGTTTTTCACTTAGTTGTGACCTTCGTTTGTTACTCTCACGAACGGTCATCCATGAGGAAAAATCCTACCCTTTTTGGCACAAACGCGATTGCTGCGTTTGCAGTTGCTGTCATTGGTGCCGCCGCCTCAGGCGGTGCCACAACGGCTGAGCGTCTAGCGGTATCGCCAGCCTTCAATCTTACCGGAACCAGCTATTCTCAAAACTTTAACAACACCGGTGCGGACAATGCGCTGGCTTCTACCGGCACCAGCAGTACCACGCCCGCCGGCTGGGGCTTGGCAGAAACCGGCACCAACGCGAACACTATCTATACCGCAAACAACGGCGGTTCCAACACTGGCGAAACCTACTCGTACGGGGCGACGGGTTCTTCGGAACGAGCCTTCGGCGCACTGCGAAGCGGAAGCCTGGTACCAACCTTCGGCGCCTGCTTTGCCAACGCTACGGGACAAAGCATCACGAGCGTGCAGATAAGCTATGCGGGCGAGTTGTGGCGTCGTGGTGGGACAAACCGGACCGACCGTATCGACTTTCAATACGCAATCGGCGCTACGGATCTGAGCACTGGTACCTACGTCAACGTCGATACCCTGGATTACACGTCGCCCTCTGGAGCAGCAATCACGGGAAGCGGCGGCAACTCGACGCCTTTGGACTCGCAGACGATCAGCGGCAGCTTCACGCCGACGGGTGGAATCGCTCCGAACCAGACGTTCTGCGTTCGCTGGACAGACTTCGACCCTTCAGGCGCAGATGACGGCATCGGCGTTGACGACTTCAACATGACGCTGACGCTGCAGCCCCTCAATCAGGTATCCCTGAGCCCGACGTCCTTGCCCGCAGGTGTCGCTGGTAGTCTTTACAACTCCGGCACCATTACGGCTGTGAATGGATCGGGTTGCACCTTCACCTCGACACCGGCCGATACCCTGTCGAATGCAGGATTGCAGCTCAACACCACTGGAACGAACACCGCGACCGTCACGGGCACTCCGACGCAGGCCGGTCCGGTGAGCTTCACTTTGAACGCAGAGTGCACCACCAACGGCAACGCTCAGCAGGCTTACACTATCACCGTCAACGCGGCGCCAGCGATTGGTTCGTGCGGCGCTTCGAAGACGTTCATAGGAACGGCGCAAAGTTCAGGTACCTCCGGCACGGTTGGCGCGACTGTCACGATCGAAGGCGTCGTCACGGGTTTCTTCCTGAGCAATACAGGTGTGCGCGAGGGCTTCTACGTACAGGACGCCGATAACGAGAACGACGGGACGACCGCCACTTCGGACGGAATCTTCGTCTACGATCAGAACAACTCGTTTGCCGGTACGCTGAGCGTCGGTAACAAGGTTCGCCTTCGCGGACAGGTCGCCGAGTTTTCCACTTTGACCGAAATCGTTCCCAATGCAGGTGAGTTGATTGTTT
>DASQVJ010000546.1:0-4698 GCA_035640835.1 Bryobacteraceae bacterium | reverse complement strand
TTCGGGATTTGGGGTGAGAGCGTGGGGTGGGCGGTACTTCTCGTCGGATGCTGTGCAAACTGGGCGGGAGTTTGTGGCTATCGATCGGGTGCTGGATGAGTGCCGGGTGGGGCCTACCTATGTCCGGAGACCCGAGATTGCGCAGCTTGTCGTCGAGGAACTGCGGAGCGGTATGTGGTCGAGTGTGTATGCGGGGTGTGAGAACGGCCTCATATACGGCAGCGGGGGCGATTAGGATTGGCCGCTGGCGGTGGCGTTGGGTTCCCAGAGGACTTCGGGGGCGGCGAGTTGGGTGTTGGCCCAGCGGCTCCAGACGAAGAAGGCGTCGCTGAGGCGGTTCAAGTACATGATCGCTTCTTCCGGTAATTGCTGTTCTCGGGAGAGGCGCACGGCGAGGCGCTCGGCGCGGCGGCAGACGGTGCGGCAGGCGTGGAGTTCGGTGTTGATGCGCGTGCCGCCGGGGAGGACGAAGGATCGGAGGCGTGGGAGATCCTCGTTCATTTCGTCGATTTCGGACTCGAGTAATTCGACCTCGGCGGTCGTTACTCGGGGTTGCTTGGGGCCCACGTCCTGCGGAAGCGTGGCGAGGATCGAGCCGAGGTTGAAGAGCTCGTGCTGGATGCGCACGAGCGTCGCGGCCAGCTTCGACAGGCGCTCGTCTTCAAGCGCGGAGATGCGCGCCATGCCGACGAATGAGTTCAACTCGTCGACCGTGCCGTAGCACTCGATCCGCAACTCATCCTTTCCAACGAGCTGGCCTCCGACGAGGCGCGTGCTGCCTTTATCGCCCTGCTTTGTGTAGATCCTGTTGAGGGCAATGTGCGGGTCTTCGAAGACTTTGTCGGCCATGGATTCTCCTTCGGTACAATTTTCGCGTGCCTATCACGCGACGTCAGTTTCTGGCATCAGCCAGCATTTCGGCATTGCCAGTTTCGGCGCAAACACGTCGGCCCAATATTGTTTTGCTTCTGGCGGACGATCTCGGGTATGGCGATCTGGGCTGCTATGGGCAGAAGAAGATCCAGACGCCCAACTTGGACCGGCTGGCAAGCCAGGGTATGCGGTTCACCGATGCCTACGCGGGCAGCACGGTGTGCGCTCCTTCGCGCTGCGCGTTGATGACCGGAAAACACACGGGGCATGCCCGTATTCGAGGCAATGCGCGAGTCGATTTGCAGCCGGAGGATATCACCGTTGCTAAGGTTCTGAAAGGCGCCGGGTATCGCACAGGGCTGTTCGGGAAATGGGGACTGGGGACGGCAGGGAACTCGGGCGTTCCGACCAGGCAGGGGTTTGACGAATTCTTTGGTTTCCTCGACCAGAAGCATGCCCATACGTACTATCCGACGCAGCTGTGGGATGGGGAGCAGGAATCTTTCCTCGATGGGAACTTTGGAGATCGGAGAAGTGACTATGCTCCTGACTTGTTCACGCAACGAGCAGTAAACTTCATAAAACAGAATCGGACGAATCCGTTTTTCCTTTACTTCGCGACGACGCTTCCACACGCCAACAACGAGATGTTCCGGCAGACAGGGAACGGCAACCAGGTGCCGGAAGATGCTCCCTATTCGTCACAAGACTGGCCGCAGCCCGACAAGAACTTCGCGGCCATGGTGACAAGACTTGATCGCGATATCGGGACAGTGCTGCGAAGTTTGGATGATGCCGGTGTGGCTGACAACACTCTGATTGTGTTCTCGAGTGACAATGGGCCGCACCGAGAGGGTGGAAATCGGCCGGAATTTTTCCAATCGTCGGGACCATTGCGTGGAATTAAGAGGGATTTGTACGAGGGCGGCATTCGAGTGCCGGCAATTGCCAGATGGCCGGGTCGCATAGCCGCGGGCGTGGAGTGTCGAGAGCCCTGGGCGTTTTGGGACTTTCTGCCGACCGCGGCTGAGGTCGCAGGCGTTGCGAAGCCGAGCGGGCTCGACGGCGTGTCCATTGTGCCGGCGCTCGAAGGGAAGCGCATCCAGAGACGGGAGCCGCTCTATTGGGAATTTCACGAAAAAGGCTTTTCACAAGCGATCAGGGATGGTAAGTGGAAGGCAATTCGCAGAGGGTCGACACAGAGTCCCATCGAGATTTACGATTTGGAAACGGATGTTGCGGAGCGGCATGACCTCGCGCCCAGCCATTCCGATCTAGTACGAAAAGCACAGTCCTACTTTGCGGCTTCTAGGACTAATTCCAACCTTTTCCCCATAGCTGAGTCCAGATAGAATAACTCAGCGCGTCGTGATCTGTTTGGAAAGCGTTCCGCGCGTTACCCTGCTGAGGAGAAGGTTTTGAAAAAATATCTCGCTTCCATTTTGCTTTGTGCGGTGACGTCTGCTTCAGCGCAGCAAATCGTGATCCCGGATGGAACGAAGGTTCGTGTTCAGCTAGATCAGAACATTTCGTCGGCCACGGCTGACGAGGGACAGACCGTGCAGCTAGTGACCGTGGACAAGGTCAAGGTTGGTGACGTGGTGGTAGTGGAGGAAGGAGCACGCGTCACCGGCACGGTTGTGATGGCCAAGGAGAGGGGTCGCATGGGGAAGTCGGGCAAGCTTGATTTCTCGATCGATCGAGTGCGCGCCGTGGATGGCGAATGGGTTCCTGTGCGGTACGAGGCAATCAAGAAAGCGGGTCAAAGCCATGCGGTCAGCACGGGTGTTTTGACGGCCGGTCTAGCCGTGGTGTTCTGGCCGGCGGCTCCTTTCATGCTGCTGCGCAAGGGCAAGGACACCAGCATCAACAAGGGCGTGCAGTTTGACGTGTTTACGGACCGCAATCACACGCTTGCGAACCTCGGAACCCCAGTTCCGCGAGTGGCTCCGAATGGCGCGGTGCAGATGACCTCAACCGCCAATGGTCAGGCGGGTGGAACGGCGTCCGTGACCGTGGAAGCGAATGTCGGTGCGGCGGAGATTGAAGTCGATGGGATGTTCGTGGGCAACACGCCGACTCGGTTGAATCTGGCTCCGGGTGTGCACCAGGTGGCGGTGAAGGCGAATGGTCGCGTGTGGCAGCGGACGATTCAAGTCAACGCGGGTAGCAACGTGACGATCAACGCCACGTTTGCCAAGAACCAGGTCGCAGGGCGGAGCAACTAGAGTTACTCACGGAAGCCGAGAGCTGTGACGATCATCCCGAGCTGGCGGTTGTCGCCGGGGGGAGAGAACGTCTGATCGATCTCAAGGCTGAGCGTTGAGCCCGTGACGGGCTGAGCGGATTCGAGCACATATTGGCCGGGTGCATCGTAGGTGCGCTCGGCCACTTTCTTTTTGTCCAGCAAGATTTGGACACGGCGGCCGGGGGCAACGTCGGGGATGTAGAACTCGGCGAAGACTTTCGCGGGCTGGGGAGGCTCCTTCAGGAGCGCGACCCCTTGGCCGCTCATCCAGCGCCACCGCTTCTCTTCGAGGTCGAAGAAGCCACTGACGAGTTGCTCGGGCGCCTCCGGGGCATTCATGGGCAGTTGCGAGAGCTTGGGGTCGACTTTGGAGATGACGGACGCTTCGACTTCGTCGATGGGTGCCCAGGTGATGTCGAAGGGGAGGAGCCCTTTGCTGGCTGTGGAGTAGCCGGAGTGGGCGTGCATGCCGATGATCTGGAGCGGCAGGATGGGGTGCACGGTGAGGCTCGCGTAAGGTGTGAGGCGTCCGCCACCGGTCGTGATTGGCACGGGGTAGCCGAGCTTGCTGGTCACCATCATTTCGCCGGGGTGCAGGGCTTGGCTGCGACGGGCAGGCAGTGCGCCGCCGTCCTCGAGGTAGAAGCGGAGTCCCCACTCGCTGTTGACCCAGGTGCGCTCGGGCATTTTGCTGCGGAGGTCGAGCGCAAAGCGGCGGTAAGACTCCCAGTGCCAGAAGTTGCAGACGCCGAGGGCGAGGCTGAGGACGAGGTAGCTGAAGAAGGCGACGGGCAGAAGCCGGCTTTGTCGTGAGACAAGGATCGCGGCGGGGGCGGCGATCGGGAGTAAATAGCGGGCAGATCCTGCGAAGAAGAGTGCGACGGCGGCCAGGAAGTAAATCGCCAGCCAGCCTTCGAGGAAGGGCTCTTTTGCTGAGCGGCGCGCCCGGAGGTAGAGGATCCAGAGGACGGGGAAGACGATCCAGCCAAGGTGGACGGTGAGGGCGGCGGCGTTGAGCAGCTTGTTTTGGAGCTGCTGGAAGCCATAGCTCGAGAGATACCCGGTGAGGATGGCGGCGGGGACGGTTCCGGTTGTTGCGCGCTCGAAGATCTGGAATGCCGCGATGGTGACGATCGGCGTGAGCGCCACGGCGTAGGCGAGTTTGTTGCGGCGATCGTGGAGCCAGAGGTACAGCCAGAGGATCGGGACGAGAGCGGCGGCCTGGAGCGCGGTGAGCGCGGCGCAGACCATGGGGATCGTGCTGAGGAACAGCAGGCGTCGGGAGCGCTCGTCGATGGCTCGGACGAAGAGGGCGACGGAGGCGACGAACAAGGCCATGTGCGGCACGTCGGTCTCGAACGAAGTGCCGTTGATGACGAAGGCCGGTGTTACGCAAAAGAGCAGTGTCGCCCAGACGGGGTGTGGAGAGAAGCGTCGGGCGAGGGACCACACGGAGGCTGTTGCGATGAACGAGAAGAGGATATAGGCGAAGTGGAACCGGCCGCCATAGAAGTCCTTGAACGTTGCAAGGAGCAGGCCGAGGAACCAGGCGTTAAAGGGCGGATGAGGATGACCGC
>DASQVJ010000545.1:0-3576 GCA_035640835.1 Bryobacteraceae bacterium | reverse complement strand
AGGATGCAGGCGCGACGTTTCAGTTTTCTCTCTCAGCATTGAACGTGACGTAACTCGTAGCGTGCAAGGACGAGCATCCTCTCCGCATCGTTCGCTCAGCAAGCAGGCGCGCAGAAACCCTCTTCCGGTCACGGTCACGACTACACCCGGCCGCGACGTGACCGTCGATCGGTCGACTCTACGAAGGTGATGAATGTACTCACGTTGAACGCGGGCAGCAACTCGCTAAAGTTCGATCTGATCGAAGCCAGCCCCGCACAAGCGACCCCGATGGCGGGTCGCAGGCTCACATCAGGGACGGTCGAGGACATCGGGAGTCACTCCGAACTGACCCGCGGAGAGCGAACAGACAACGTTGAGGCAACGTCGTATGCGCAGGCGGCGGAACACGCACTCTCGGCCATTCGCGACGGCGGGGAACGGGTGGATCTGGTCGCGCATCGTGTCGTTCATGGCGGGAGCGATTTCACGACACCCGTGGCGATCGATAACGAGGTTCTCGCAGCAATAGCGCGGTGGGAGGAGGCCGCGCCGCTCCATAATGCACCGGCGCTTGAAATCATTCGCCACGTACAGGAAGCCCTGGCTGTTCCCGGCATCGCCGTGTTCGATACGGCTTTTCATTCCAACATTCCGCCAGTGGCATTCACGTACGCGCTCCCGTGGCAGATGGCGCGCGAGTTGCACATTCGGCGCTACGGGTTCCACGGCATCTCTCATCGATACCAGCTGCTACAGTACGCTGCTCTCAATGATGTCCCGGCGAACAAACCCCGTCTTGTAACGCTTCACCTCGAGAACGGCAGTTCGGCGGCGGCCATTCGCGACGGCCACTCGATCGATACCTCAATGGGCTTCACGCCGCTCGAGGGGCTCACAATGGGTACGCGCTGCGGCGACATCGATCCTGCCATCGTCACGTACATCGCGCGAAAACGACAAATGAGTCTGGAGGACGTTGAACGCGTGCTCAATCGCGAATCGGGACTGCTCGGGCTTTCCGGAATTTCAAACGACACGCGCGTGTTAAGCCACCGTCTCGACGAAGAACGAGCGCGCCTCGCGCTCGAAGTTTTTTCGTATCGTGTCACGAAGTATGTGTCGGCGTACCTCTCGGTGCTCGGAGGCGCAGATGCTGTCGTATTTAGCGGGGGAATCGGCGAGAACACGCCGTTTGTCCGCGGCTACGTCTGCGAACGGCTACGGTGGTGCGGGCTTGAACTCGATGCCGACAGAAATGTCTCAGTGCTCAAAGGTGATGTGCGGGTCAGCCAGTCCGGGTCTCGGGTGCATGCCTGGGTGATTCATTCGGATGAGGCCCTGATGCTTGCGCATGAGGCGGCAACCCATCACGCATCCAGTCAATAACCGCAAAACACTAATACATCGTAAGCGCCAGGTGCTACATCGGCCGCCGCGCACTAGGATCGCCCGTGGCCGGCGGTGCGTGGTCTTCCGTTGCTCGTGGGCCGAGCAGTTCGGTTAACACGGGCTTCAATTCATCGGCCCAGATCTGATAACCGCGAACCGATGGGTGCAGTTTGTCGGCGTTCATGACGCCATCGAGCAGCTTCCCCTGAGCATCCGCGAGCCGGTGGTTGATGTTCAGAAATCGGACCTTCTCACCGTCCGCGAGTTGAGCCAAGGCGGAATTGATTTCATTGACAGCGGTCATCAGCGACGGCCTGTCATTGCGCGCCAAGATTCCCGTGACGATGATCGCAGCCCCTGGAGCCTTCTCCCGAACGATGCGAACAATCGCTTCGATTCCTCGCGTTACGTCCGCCGCAGTGTCGCCTGCCCCCAGGTTGTTCGTTCCCGCGAGAAGCACCACCACCTTCGGATTCACACCGTCCAACTCGCCATTCTGGATCCGCCACAGAATGTTTTGCGTGCGATCAGCTCCCCAGCCGAAGTTCGCGGCATTCCAACCATGGAAGTTCCTCTTCCAATTGGCCAGCAGTTCCGGATAGTCGGTCGCGCCCCACCGTCGCACAATGGAGTCGCCGAGAAAGTAGAGATCGATGTGGCCGCCCTTCGCTTTCTCAAGCAGCTGACTGTGCGCCACCAAGGAGTTCGCGTCGAGACGCGGCACCGCTACGTCGGCCGCAACAGGCGGAGCGGGCGGCGCCGAATAGCCCAACTGCTTCGATGCCCACGGAACGAAGTACTTCCAATTAGGACCATCCGTGTGACCTCCGTCATGCTGACGCCAGGCGAGCACTCCATCAAGCAGTCCCGAATTCACGGCCGGCATCGTCGCAGAGCGGTAATCGGTCCTCACGCCGATGTCTTTCGCTCCAAGCAGACGGAACACCTCGCCCGCCGCCACTGTCGCCATGAAGCTTCCCTGCTGATCCAACCATTTGGCATCGCCCTTTTCGGGAATTCCGTAGCTGATGAAGGTGGGACGCGGAGCACAAAGCGCGATCAGTTGATGCGAGTCCACAGGAATGTCGCCAGCGTTTCGACTCCCGAATGTCGCTTCCGCTGCTCCGTATTTCAGAAAGTTGCCGGCCATCCAGTGGTATTCGCCGGATGCCGTGAGGTTCTCCACTGCCTCACCAAAATTGCGACGGTGCGGCTTGGTGCCGCCTTCCCCCGAAGAGCCCACCAGCACCACCGCAAATCGCGTGTCGAACGCCATCGTCACCAGAGCCGCCTTGCCAAAGCGCGACACACCCTCGATGCCCACCCGTTTGCTGTCCACGGTCGGATCGGTCTCGAGATAGTCGAGAGCTCGGGAAGCGCCCCATGCCCATGCGCGCAACGCTCCCCAGTCTTCCGGCTTTCGCCGCTGGCCTCGATTGACGAGTCCAATCACGCCTTTCGTCAGACCCGCTCCGTTGTCGGCTTGGATGCTTCCCGGATTCAACAGAGCATAGCCCCAACCCGCGCCGATCAATTGCACCGTTGACGGAGGATCCGTTCCGGCCATGGCGGCAAAGCGAGCAAACGCAGGGGGTATCGGGTCGGAGGGCAGCGCCGCTCGGCCGAACATCATCATCACCGGCACTGGTTTCCTGGTCCAAGCTGGAGTGACCAGGACCATCTGAATATCCACTTCGATCGCGGGAAATGCGCTGTTGTCCACATGCCCTTTCAACTCCCGCGCGATCACTGGCCACGGACCGACTGTTTCATTCGATTGACGCACGACGCTCCACGTCACCTTCGGTGCATTTGCCGGAACACGCCCAATCACCTCGCGCTCGAAATCCTCCACGATCTCCGGGCGCCTGAGCTTCCACCATGCTTCCGCAGTCGTGACCGCTCCACCATCTTTCAAACGCAGAACTTCGGGATAGTTCGGGAACGGATTTGCTTTGCTCTCGTCGTAGTTGGCGTGATTCGGCGCACTCTCATTCCCACTCGGACCAGGCCGGAGAACCTTTATGCCGAGTTGCTCCATCATGTTCTTGTGATCCTCGGCCGTGGCAGCCTTCAGGTCTGCAACATTGGGTTGCGCCTGCGCTGCCCGGCAAAGCAGAACCAGCGAAGTCAGCAAACGTAGGGCGGCGTGGGAGCGCGTGCGTCGCTTCTGTTGAGAACTGCAGTTCAATGTATCGCCCCCTC
>DASQVJ010000544.1:0-13784 GCA_035640835.1 Bryobacteraceae bacterium | reverse complement strand
ACCGGGTGCCCGTTGAACGAGTTCGTTTCGATGATCTGGTCGCTGGTTACTACCTTCAGGCGAAGGCGCTCGTCGAGGGTGGCGCCGATATCCTGCTGCTCGAAACCTGCCAGGACACACGAAACGTCAAGGCAGGTCTGCTTGCGCTCGATCGTCTGGAAGCCGAGCTCGGCTACCTGGTGCCTGTGATGGTGTCGGGGACCATCGAGCCGATGGGCACCATGCTCGCCGGTCAGACGGCTGACGCGCTCTATGCATCGATCGGACATCGGCGCCTGCTGAGCGTCGGGCTGAATTGCGCCACTGGCCCCGAGTTCATGACGGACCACATCAGGACGCTGCATGAGCTCGCGACAACACGAATCTCCTGCTATCCGAACGCGGGCATCCCGAACGAAGAGCTGAAGTACCTCGAGACGCCGGACTCTCTGGCTGCGCAGCTCGAAAAGTTCGTCGACCACGGATGGCTCAACTTCATTGGCGGCTGCTGCGGAACCACTCCTGATCACATCAAGGCGATCGCGCAGATGGTGGAAGGCCGTAAGCCGCGGGCGCGGAAGCCAGCCCAGGCTCGAACGTTCTTCTCGGGCACCGAGGTTGTCGAGGCTGAAGAGTCGAACCGTCCTTTGATCGTCGGTGAACGGACCAACGTCATTGGGTCCAGGCTGTTCAAGAACATGATCGCCGATGAGAAGTGGGAAGAAGCCACTGAGATCGCCCGGCGGCAGGTTCGCAACGGCGCGCATGTCATCGATGTCTGCCTTCAATCGACCGACCGCGAGGAGATGAAGGACATCCCGCAGTTTTACGAGATGCTCATCCGCAAGGTCCCGAAAGTGCCGATCATGGTCGACACCACGGATCCCAAGGCGATTGAGCTCTCGTTGCGCTATCTGCAAGGCAAGAGCATCATCAACTCGATCAACCTCGAGGACGGCGAGGAGAAGTTCGAGAAAGTTTGTCCGATTGCGAAGGCGTACGGCGCCGCGTTGGTCGTCGGCACAATCGACGAAGACAAGCAGCAGGCGCAGGCTTTCACGCGCGAACGCAAGGTCGCGGTGGCGCAACGCTCGGTCGACTTGCTGGTAAACAAATACGGGATTCCCGCAACCGACATCATCATCGACCCGCTTGTGTTCCCGTGCGCAACAGGCGATGAGAACTACATCGGTGGTGCCGTCGAGACGATCGAGGCGATTCGGCTCATCAAGGAACAGATTCCGCATGTGAAGACGGTTCTCGGTATCTCGAACGTGAGCTTTGGCCTCCCGGCGGCGGCTCGCGAGATCGTGAACTCGGTTTTCCTGTACTACTGCACCAAGGCTGGACTCGACCTCGCCATCGTGAATGCCGAGAAGCTCGAGCGTTTTGCGTCGATCCCTGCCGCCGAGCGCCAGCTTGCGGAGGATCTCCTGTTCAACGCGCCGGTCTCGCCGGATCAGCCTGCCGATTGGCGCGAGCAATCCCGCGAAATGCGCGCGGCGATCAACCAAAAACATATCGAGGCAATCACCGAGCATTACCGGACCGCTACCGCCAAAGTGAAGACCAAGGCGGCCGATCTGCCGCTTGATGAACGGCTCGCAAACTACATCATCGAAGGCTCGAAGGACGGGTTGATCGAAGATCTGGAACGCAAGCGCGCTGAAGGGGCGGCGCCGCTCGAGATCATCAACGGTCCTTTGATGGCCGGCATGTCGGAAGTCGGACGGCTCTTCAACAACAACGAGCTCATCGTTGCCGAGGTTCTACAGTCGGCTGAAGCCATGAAGGCGGCCGTCGGTCACCTCGAGCAGTTCATGGAGAAGAGCGAGACTTCGAACCGCGGCAAAATCATGCTCGCGACCGTGAAGGGCGACGTGCATGACATCGGCAAAAATCTTGTCGAGATCATACTGAGCAACAACGGCTACGAAGTGATCAACCTTGGCATCAAGGTTCCGCCGGAGCAGCTCATCAAGGCGTACAGCGATCACACGCCGCATGCCATCGGCCTGTCGGGTCTGCTCGTTAAGAGCGCGCAGCAGATGGTGACGACGGCTCAGGATCTTCGCGCGGCGGGAATCAACGTGCCCTTGCTGGTTGGCGGGGCGGCGCTTTCTCAGAAGTACACCGAAAACAAGATCGGACCTGCCTATTCCGCGCCGACGCTCTACGCGAAAGATGCGATGACGGGTCTGCGGCTCTTGAACGAGCTGATGGATCCTGCGACGGGCCCGGGCATGCTCGAAAAGTTTGTGTTCAACGAAGATCGCCAGGCCCCGGCTCAGGAAGAGTCTCCTGTTTCAGCCTTCTCTACGGCGCGCTCGTCGAAGGTTCATCTGGACGTCCCAATTCCAGATGCACCTTACCTGGATCGCAGGGTTCGCTCGGTTCCCCAGTTGACCGAGGTTTGGAGCTACATCAATCCATTCATGCTCTACGGCCGGCACCTGGGCTACAAGGGCAACTTCGAAAAGCGCTTACTCGAGCGTGAGGAGAAGGCTCTCGCTCTCTTCCATCAAGTGGAAGAGGTGAAGGCCGAGGTCTCCCAGTTTATGAAGATTCGAGCCGTATGGCGATTCTTCGAGGCCGAGCGCGACGGCAACAGCATTCACCTTTTCGAACCTGGCGGTCAACAGCCCGTGCACAGCTTCCATTTCGGACGCCAGCCGCGCGCCGATGGTCTTTGTTTGAGCGACTATATTCTCGATCCGATCGACGGCAAACGGGACCACATTGCCCTGTTTGTCGTGACTGCGGGCGAGGGCATCCGAGAGCACGCTGAGGAAGCCAAGACCAAGGGTGAGTTCTTTAAGGCGCACGCTATGCAAGCGCTTGCGATCGAAACTGCTGAGGGCTGTGCCGAGTGGCTGCATCGTCGCATCCGCGAAGATTGGGGCTTTCCTGATCCTGTGGACATGACGATGCAGGAGCGCTTCACATCGCGCTACCGCGGAAAGCGCTATAGCTTCGGCTATCCCGCCTGTCCGAATCTCGACGATCAACAGGGGATCTGGAAGCTTCTGCAACCCGAGGAGATCGGGGTCCAGCTAACCGAGGGCATGATGATGGAGCCGGAAGCGAGCGTAAGCGCGCTAGTCTTTCACCATCCCGACTGCGTTTACTTTACGGCTTCGGACGCATTGGAAACAGCGATCGCGGGCGACTGAGGATATTCCACTTCGACCAGGAACAGACCGGAGGGCGGCGCTGTCGGCCCTCCCTTTGGTGCACCCTCGCGGAGCATTGCGAGCAACTCGGCATGGGAGATGTTGGCCTTGCCCGCCTCCAGCAACGTTCCCACCATGTTTCGCACCATGTGTTTGAGAAAGCCGCTGCCGCGAACTCGATAGATCAGCGTGTTCGCCTCGCGCTGCAAGGTCGATGAGAAGATGGTGCGGACCTTCGATTTTCCAAGCTCGTCGCGATCGTCTGATGCAGCGAAGGCCGTGAAGTCGTGCTCGCCTTCGAAGACTCTTGCTAACTCCACCATGCGTTCCTCGTTCAATGGATACGGATGATGGTGGACGTAGCGGCGCTCGAATGGAGAGCAGATCTCTTCGCGGAAGATCCGATACTCGTAGGTTTTCGAGATGGCGTCGAAGCGAGGGTGAAAGTCCATATGCACCTCCTCGACATTGGTGAGGCGAATGGTGGTCGGCAGCAAACGATTCACTGCTCGGCGAAGGTTGTCGACCGGTATCGGGTTTTCGAGCGTTACCGCCGCCACCTGAGCGAGCGCGTGCACTCCTGCGTCCGTGCGACCCGACCCTGCTACGTGTACGGGAGCCTTCTCGATGATCTCGAAGGTAGCTTCCAGCGTGCCCTGAATGGTGGGGAGATCCGGCTGAACCTGCCAGCCGTTGAACTCGGTGCCTTCATAAGCGACCGTAAGCTTGATGCGCCTCACTTTCGGCTAATCAGACCTTGCGCGAGCCCGGCTTGGTGATCGGAATGTTTTCCTGGCACATCGGACAAAGCTCTTCGGAGAAGGTTTTAACGCTCATCGTCTCGAGCGCAACACGTCTGATGCCAAGATCTGCTTCTCCGCCGCTGCGATCCACGATACACGCTGCCGCCAGCACCTCGACACCACGTTCGCGAAGGAGGTCGATCACTTCGCGCGAGCTGCCTCCGGTAGTAACCACGTCTTCCACAACGACAGCTTTCTGCCCTGACTGGACGTCGAAGCCTCGACGAAGCACCATCTTGCCATGTGATTCCCGCTCGGTGAATAGGAACCGGCACCCGAGAGCTCGCGCGACTTCGTGGCCGATGATCAGACCGCCGAGAGCCGGAGCGACGACCAGGTCCGGCTTCGTAAACGGCGTCAGCGAAGAGAGAGCCTCCGCGAGTTCTCGCCCAAAGCGTTCCGCATATTCCGGATATGACAGCACCAAAGCACATTGCAGATAGCCGCCGCTGTGGAGGCCGCTCGTCAATCGAAAATGGCCTTGCAAATAGGCGCCAGTGCGCAGAAACAGATCGAGAGTGGAGCCAGGGGGTGGTTGCAGTTCAGTTACGTTCACAGGTGGGTGTAAAACCATCGTACACGCCGTTGCTGGTGTCCGCGAACATTACCTCGCGTCCCGAAAGCGGACAGGTTTGTTCCTATCTTCGACGTGTTCTCAGCAACTTGCAACGGTTCTCGAGTTGCGATAAGAGAGGGCTGAAACATTTCAAGACGAAACTGCGCCGTAGGCTACCATGAGAGTTTCACGGAACCCAAACCGCAGGGACCTCGTTCTACAGGGAAAGGTATGCAGCATCTGAAATCCGCCGTTGCGATCGTTTGTAGCGTTATCCTCTTGACCCCGCCGGTATTCGGCCAGGAAACGCCGAGCGTAACCGAAGAGATGGAGGGCGGCAGCTGGCACTCGCGCTTCACGCGCCGCTATACGGCACGCGCACTGGAGCCGCAAAACTACGGCAACTCCACACGCCTCGATGCCCTTATCCGGGCTGGCCGAATCTATCTAGGGCTGCAGGACGCCATTGCGCTCGCGCTCGAGAACAACTTGGACATAGAGATCCAGCGTTACGGCCCGAGGATCGCACAGGCAGACCTTTTGCGCGCGCAGGCGGGCGGTCTGATCCGTGGCCTGTCCAATGCTGGCGCGCAGCAGGGTCCGCAAAGCGCCCTTAATCAGTTGACCGGCGGAGCGGGAACAGGTACGGGTAACTCTAACTTTTTCCCGAGCTCCAGTGGCGGTGGGGCGGGCGCAGGTACCATTATTACGAGCACGGGCACCCAGATACCCAATCTCGATGAGGTCCTGAACGTCCAATACAACTGGGCCCACCGATCGAATCCGAACAGCAACACATTCTCAACCGGTATCCCTAACTCCGTTTTCCAAACCAACAACTTCTCAGCGTCGGTCACGCGCGGCTTTCTGCTGGGCACCACAATGAACTTGGGCTTCGCCACGCAGGACATTACATCGAACAACATTCGCAGCGAAATCAACCCGGTAAAGACTGGAAATGTTCAGTTTCAGGTCACGCAGCGACTGTTGCAGGGCTTCGGAATTGCCGTCAATAATCGAAACATCCGCATCGCTAGGAATGATGTCAAAGTCGCGGACCTCGTGTTCAAGCAGCAAGTGATCCAAACGGTCTCCACCGTGATCAATTTGTACTCTGATATGGTCAGCTTCGGTGAGGACGTCAAGGTGCGGCGGCAAGCGCTGGCTCTGAACGAGAAGCTCTACAATGACAACCGCAAGCAAGTTGAGATCGGCACTCTGGCGCCGATCGAGATTGTAAGAGCAGAAGCCGAAGTTGCGCGCTCGCAGCAGGAACTCACTCAAGCGGAAACCCAACTCCTTCAGCAGGAGACGATCCTTAAGAACTACATCACGCGAAGCGGTGTTCTAAGCCCGCTCGTGATGGACGCGCGTATCGTAGCCACGGACCGGCTGGAAATTCCATCCGTTGAACCTGTCCGTCCCATACAGGATTTAGTGGAGCTGGCAATTGGGAACCGTCCTGAGCTGACCCAGACAACGCTGAATCTCGAAAACGCTCGAATCCAGCTAGAGGGTTCGAAAAGTCAGTTGCTACCCTCGCTCGATCTGGTGGCAGGCGCCACGAATAACGGCCTGGCGGGCCAAGTGAACGGCATTCCGGTCCCTCAGGATCTCCTACAGCAGGGGTTCCTCCGTCGAGCTAACCCGTCCTACTTGGGCGGCTACGGGTTGCTGTTCGGTCAGCTATTCCGGCGCAACTACCCTGACTACAACGTTGGCTTTACACTCAACGTCCCCCTTCGGAACCGCTCCGCGCAGGCCGACGTCGTTCGCGACCAGTTGAACATCCGGCAGAGCGAACTGCGTCAGCGTCGCGAGCTGAATCAGATCACGGTGGACGTCCAGAATGCCGTTATCGGCTTGCAGCAATCGAGAGCGCGGTACCAGTCCGCACAGAAGTCGCGTGTACTTCAGGAACAGACTTTGGATGCAGAGCAGAAGAAGTATGCGCTTGGAGCCTCGACCATCTTCTTCGTCATTCAGGCTCAACGCGATCTGGCCCAAGCTCAAGCGGCCGAGGTGACGGCTCTGAGTGCCTACAACCGCGCACGGGTCAATTTGGACACTGCAACGGGTCAACTACTGGAGAATCACAATGTCTCGCTGGAGGAAGCGTTTAAGGGTCAGATCAGCAGAGCGCCCTCTCCGGTCGTGGTGAACGACTCAAGACCGTAGTTTCTACCGACACCTAGGTAATTCTTCCAACCGATTTACCGATTCGGAGATACGGGGTGCAGGAAATCAGGGCCTTTGCTTTTGGAACGAGCCTTGCATATGACTTGGCGTGTTCAAAAAGCAGAAGGCTCAGGGTCGATAGGTTGCTCCCCGTATACACGTCCCTCCAATAAACGACCAACCTTGTTTTTGTTCAAGCAAAGCCTCAACTGAAAAGACCTGCCCAACCTTCCCTGAGCCTTTACCAGCTTCCAATCTGAAGCGCCCGACACCCCTACATGATCACCATCTGCGAAACGCCTGCGACGTTCACGGCGCTCTGAGGGATCACCCAGTGCACCACAATCGGAACCGGGTATTGTACCTGGACCCGGACGGTACTACCGGAGTTGTTGTTGGGCGTGAATGTCGTTGTGACCGACACCTGATTCGGGTCTATCGCTGCGACTGCCAGGCTCCGTACGAATGTCTGCACAGAGCTGCTAGTCGCCGGTGTGGGCGTGCTGGAGCTTCGGACGCTCGCCCAACGCGTTGCTTCACGGGACACATATTGCACCCAGGTATGCGAATAAACCAGCCGGGCAAACTCCATCGTTCCAAATATCATCGGCAGGAAGACAAGAAGCGCCAGCGCCAGTTCGACCGTTGACTGCCCTTTCTGACGAGCGCGCGTTTTGGTGAGATTCTTCATGGCGTCTTACTCCACCCTCATGGTTGCCCTTCCGCGAAGCACCATCGACTGCGGGACGCCCGGGTATGCGATCAGGGTTTGAAAGTTGTAGTCGGTGTCCACCTGCAGATATCGGCGCACCGCAGTTCCGCTGCAAGTCGCGGTACAGGAGATCTGGGGGCCTCCCGAGGTGCAGGCGCAGAAGGTGTTGCTGGCGACATTGAGACCCGCCAGGTTATTGGCATCGGCCCTCGCCGCCGTCGCAATCCCGGTCGAGTCGCCTGCATTTGCGGGAGTTCGGTAACCCCACTGCGCACCGGCGCGTGCGGATCCAGCAACGATGTTGGCGAACGAGAATGCCCGAGAAAAATCCATCGCTCCAAAGAGAATTGCGAGCAGGACCCAACTACCGAGGGCGAGCTCGACGAGAGCGTTGCCTTTTTGGTTCTTTCGTTTCATGCTTACTCCGTCAGAACAGAACTGCTTTTAATCGGATTGCCGTCTTCCAGGGTCGTATAATTATTCCCGATCTGAGAGTTTCCGTTAAAGCGCACAGTGTCCCCGACGATGAACATGTAGCCGCTGGCGCCGCTGTTCCCGCTAAACAGGACTGGACTCGTTGGAAAGTAGAGAGCGCCATCAATCACCATCGTCGATCCTCCAACAAACTTGTTGTCGCGACTTCCAGGATTCACGCGCCGATCCTGAAAAAAGGCGATTCCCTCATAAGTTCCGCTCGTGGGAGCCTTGATATCGAGGACGGCCTGACCCTCGAGATCGATGGGGTCGTAGGCCTGATTTCCAGAGCATTGGAAGAGCGAGCCCTCGCTGTTGAAAATGGTGGTATTTGTGCCGGTGATTCTGGCCTGTGACATCGCTGAGAATCCCCCGCCAGCCATAATGTATTGGCCGTCCATATAGAACGTCTGGCCACCAGTGTTGAGAATCTTCAGGCCACCGCAATAGACGCCGGGTGGAATTGTACGGCGGCCATTGACGAGAGGCGGCAATGAGTTCATGTCATAGGTGATCCGCCCATTGAAGCGCGGTAGGCTGCCTCGCGTCGGGTTCGGAACGCTGGCGAAGGGATCCGTAACAGACGAGGTGCGGACAGGCTGAATTTCGTTTCCGTTGTGGTCGATGATGCGGGACTGTCCGCTGATATCCCAACCTCCTACAACCATCGGCCTGTCGTCATTCACCATGCGGATTTCGGCCCCTCCGTTCATGTTGTACGCACGGCCACCGCTTGAGGCGACCGCGATGCCACATGAGAGGACCACATTCATGTTTCCGCTTGCGAAGAACGCGCTGTTCACTGTGGGATTCAGCGCATAAATACAGGCATTTCCGGCGCTGCCGATGCGACCCACTGCGCGTGCCGCGATGTCCATTGAGTTTCGACCCACAACCCTCATGAAAAAGGCGGGAACATTACGCGTGATAATAGCTTCGACGTACTGGTTGTCACCCGCTCGAGGACCGGAGAGCGGCGGGTTGTTGACCGTGACCGTCGTATTTGCTGTTCCCGTCGTGAACCCATTCAGGCCGGCATCAGCAAGGGCCTCAGAGCGTGCCACCGAGATAGTCGAATTCCTCTTCAACTCCAAAACCGCTGTGATTGCTGCAGCGTCCGCCGCTGTTTGAGCGCGACGCCGCATCCACATCATGAATCCGACATCGATGGCCAAGCCCAAGAATCCAAGCAAAACCGTGATCATCATCGCCAACAAGATGAGGATGACGCCACGCTGTTTGGTTCGACTCCGTGTTGTAAGCACAACCCGTCTCCCTTTCGTTCGGCTATATCTCTCAATAAATGCTACGGGTTGAGGGGCGCACCTACAATGAAGTCCTCTCCCTAGAACGCATTGGGAGAGATTCCTAGAACTTCAGGGGCATGCGCGGGCAGCGTCGCGCCAGAAAGCGCTGATTAAGCCCAGCGAAACGTAGCCGATATAGGTAGGTGATCGGAAGCTACTAACGACAAAGCAGTTCTGAAGATAGCGAACTGAACCAGGCAGAGCTGACGATCGTGATATACGTGATCCAAATGTAAGATCGGAAATAACCCTGGATAGGACTGAGGGTACCGCAGATGTAAACGCACGTCCACTGTCTCTAGCTGTGCGCGAAGTACCCTGCTCGCCATTCCCGGGATCCATTCGTTGAAATCGCCGATGAGAAGCCGAGCCACTTTGGGCTCTGGTTGAAGCGCTCGGTCAACCAGTAAACTTACTTGTTCCTTCCGCTCGAAGTAGCCGGTGCCCATGTGTACGTTGGAGAGGCGGACGACCTTGCCCCCTTCGACCGGGATATCGACCGTAAGGCACGATCTTGGTTCACGCCCACGGATGGAGATATCGCAGCAGGAGGATTGCAGCCCCTCCACCTTGCTCAGAATCGCGTTTCCGTAAGGCTGGCCGCCGAGGATCCGCGAACAGCCGAAGGCAACCCGAAGACCGAGCTTGTCGGCCAACCACTGTGCCTGCTCCTCAAAGACCTCCTGCAACGCGTACGCGTCGGCATTCAGATGCTCGAGCACACGCGCGATGCGATCGGGTCTGAGGCGTCCATCCATGCCCCGGCACTTGTGGACGTTGTAGGTAACAACGCGGAAGGAGCTCACTGCTGACGTTCGATGATCCAGCCCAGGCTCTCAGATACCCGTTCATACCATGGGCGGCGTTTCCAGCGGCCCAACGATACCTGCTCTGACTCGGCGATATCGAGCGCGAACTGATTCTCCAGTTTTTCGGCCAGCGACTGGTCACACACTGCGAGGTTGACTTCGTCATTGATGCCGAACGAGCGTGGATCCATGTTGGTGGATCCGATCACGGACCAGACACCATCCACCACCATCACCTTGGTATGAATCATGGCAGGTTTATACTCGTAGATCTTACAACCGCCCTGCAGCACGGTTCCGAACAACCGCCTGCTGGTACGCCTGGTCAGGATGTGGTCGTGATGCTTACCCGGCACGATCACCCTCACATCGACGCCTCGCTCGTTAACGGCCCTAAGCAACTCTTTGCGCAACCCCTGGTCGGGCACGAAGTAAGGTGTGGTGATGTGGATCGACTTCCGGGCCGACGCTAACAGCGTCTGGAAGAGAATACGAGCGTTGGTGGCACGTCCTGCGCTTGGGCTGCTGTTCACGATCAAGGTTCGGGCCTGGCCGTCTGCCTTGGAGGCTTGCAGATAGTCAGCGGGGTCGAGCAGCACTTCGCCAGTAGCTTCCAACCAGTTCTCTGCGAAAGTCGCTTGAACGTGGGCGACGGCTCCACCTTCAATGCGGAACATGTCGTCGCGCCAACGCGGGTCTTTCTTGCTCTTGTATTGCCAATGGTCCGCAAAACCCGCGCCACCGACAAAAGCAATCTGCCCATCGATAACAACGATCTCTCGATGCGTTCGATTATTGATACGCGGGAGCTGCAGAAGGTTCAGGGGGTGATACCAGGCAACGCGTCCTCCGGCATCCGTGAGCTCCTTCGTCAATCCATTCCATGTCGAGGCAAAGCTGCCGATTGCATCCAGCACGATGCGGACTTTGACGCCTTCGCGGGCTTTGCGAGTTAAGACATCCAGAATCCTTCCGGTTACTTTTCCTTTCTGAAAGATGTAGGCCTCGATGTGGATGCTTCGTGTGGCCTGTCGCATCGCTTCGAGTTCGGCCTCGTAGAAGACCTCACCGTTGGGCAAGGGCTCGACGACGGTATCGGCGCAAACCTGAGAATCGGACACAAGCTCGAGCAGCCGCACGTAATCGCGCGAATCGAGCGGCGCTGACGGACCTTCCTCGATGTGGTAGTCGAGCTCAGGCTCGAAGAGAGCCAGATAAAGGGACAGTGCCTGCATTCCGAGCGCGAAGCAAGCCAGAATGAGAAATGCTATCTCCAATCGTCTCCTACACCCTCCACCTCTTGGAGGATTCCAAGGGGTCTAAAGTTACAGAATCACTATCTTGCGGCGTCTATCTTCGGAGATATCAGGAACATGATTGAACTTACCTGGCTTGGACATGCTACGTTCCAACTTCGCCTGGAAACAGGCGAAGTGATGGTGCTGGACCCTTGGACGGACGGGAATCCATCGTATCCGAAGACTCACAAGTTCGACCGTGTAGATGGAATGCTGGTTACGCACGGTCATTTCGATCACATCCATGATGCCGTGCCCTTGGCGAAAAAATTCAGACCAAGGGTGATCGGCATTTTCGAGATTTGCAAATGGCTCGAGAGCAAGGGCGTGGAGAACACGTCACCGATGAATAAGGGTGGCACGCAGGAGCTGGGCCCTTTGCGCGTCACGATGACGCATGCCGTGCATAGCTGCGGAATTGTCGATGGAGATCAGATCGTGTACGGCGGCGAGGCGGCAGGCTACGTGTTGCACCTGCCGGACGGCCGCAGTCTCTATTTCGCGGGCGACACGAACGTTTTTACGGATATGACGCTGATCGCCGAGCTGTATGGCCCGAAGCTCGCGCTATTGCCAATCGGCGATCACTTCACTATGGGTCCACGCGAAGTCGTGAAGGCCTGCAAGCTGCTCAGCGTGCCTCGAATCATTCCTATGCACTTCGGCACCTTCCCGCTCCTCACAGGGACACCCGGTCACCTGCGGAAACTGCTGGAAGGATCATCGACAGAGGTCTGGGAGTTGAAGCCGGGCGAACCCGTCGAGTGGTAGTCACGAGGCCGGAGGAATCGTCCAGAAGTAAACCTTCCGGCCTTGCACCTCGACGACGCGCTCGGGCGGCCACTCGTCGCCCATGTCGAAGAAATGCGAAACAACGCGCGTGCCCGGCTTGAGATCCTTGAGCAGCTTGGGACGAAGCTTACGGTTCAGGTCAGGCAGCAAATAAAGGTAGACGATGGTGGCATCGGAGATGTCGGCGACGAACAAGTCGATTTGACGAAACGAAGCCAAACTCTCCACGCCCGCGGTCTTGGCATTCGCTCTAGACTCTTGAATCCGAACGGGATCGATGTCGATGCCCACGCCTCGGGAACCGTACGTTTTGGCCGCGGTAATCACGAAGCGCCCGTCACCGCAGCCGAGGTCGTACAGCACATCGGAGGGGGTCGGCTTGATCACACGCAGGATCTCATCCACTACAAGTTGGGATGTCGGAAGGTAGCCGACATCGGGGTCACGCTTGGGAGGGGGCTGGGTCTTGGTGGCCTTCTTCTGCGGAGCGGCAAGACTAACGAGGGGCCATAGGAACAAGCCTCGACGAGCGATCATTGTCCGAGTATAGGCGCTCGGCTTCTTGCTTGATGTGTTCGAGGACGCGGAGGTGGATACGGTGGACGATGTAGTCGCTCCACAAGCGCCAGTAAGAGATCGGCCACATTTCGTTGACATACCATGTGGTGCCTTCGAGACGCGTGCGACCGCCGGGCAGTTCGGTGAGCAGGAACTGGCCGCGCTTCGAGGTGAAGGTGCCTTCGAGATGTGGCGGCTTCAGGTCGGGATAAGGAGAGAGCTCGTGCATCGGCTCGGGGTTCTCAGTGACCTTGAAGCTGAGGCGTCGAGGCTCATCCCAGACCTCAATGGGTTCGACGAATGGGCCTGTGCTGAAGACGCATTTACGGATCGCGCCGGGTCCCTTGCCAGCGATGGTTGCTCGGATCGGGTAGGCGATGCCGCTGCGGAAGAGGAGTTCTGTCGGTGGTGGGATCTCGGAGAAGGATACGACGTGGTTCCAGACTGCCTGTGGAGGAGCGCCTATCTCGACGGCGGTGCGGACTTCCAGAAGCGGTGTGTGATGAGGCAGCTTGGGCTCGATTGCCGCGAGCAACAAAAGCGCGAGCGAGGCCGATACCGTTGTTCTCGGCAAGCGATCCGGCGCACCTTGAAGATGGTAGACGATCAATCCTCCGAGCATCGCCAGTGGGAGCGCAATGGGAGCAGCCATCAGCAGGCAAATAAGACCCTCGAACCGCAAACCGATCATGAGTATTCCGGCGCAAACTACGGCACCCATGGAGCTCAGAAGAGAATTGCCAATCGTCACGCGCGGCACAAGCAGATGGAAGACAGCTGCTCCGAACATCCCAATCACCAAAGGGGCCAAGAGAAATAAGACGAAGCCGTAGGTCTGCCACCTGGTCGTGGCAAGGCCAATTGCCGCTGCCAACGGCAGTGTCGATGACACGAGCACGAGCCATTTCCGAACCATCTAGAAGATCCTCTTGACCTGGTTCTTCACACGTACAAGCTGCCGCAGACCGAACTTCGGCAGGCGCTTGAGGTCGTCGTAGAGGGAGGTCGTCTCTTCGAAGAACGACAGCATCGACTGGATGCGCTCGCGTGCGTAGTTGCTTTCGCCGCTTTCCTTCTCCAGCTCCGTTGCGCACTCGCGGAGGATTTGAAGTGTCGGGTCGACTTCGCGGCGCTTGCGTTCTTCG
>DASQVJ010000543.1:0-5159 GCA_035640835.1 Bryobacteraceae bacterium | reverse complement strand
GATCGAGCAGAATCAGATCGGGAACAGCCGCTTTTTCCCATCCTTCACGTCGATGAAGGAAATCAAGGGCTTGGTCGCCGTCTTCCACCACAAACAGCTCGAACTGGAACTCGGGTTTTGCCTGGAGCCCGAGCCGGATCAGTTGCACGTCGGCCGGGTTGTCTTCAACCAGCAGGATACGGACCGGTCTCATGGCGTTCAAAGGCTGCACCCCATAGACTCCGTAAGCGGCATACTATACTTCAGCAACATTTTCTCCCATCGACGTGGAACCACCGTAGCTGTATAGATCCTTAGGTTGTGTCTAGAAACTACGCTGCAAGGTATCGATGATACACGTTGTCTAGCTCCGTAGAAAGTGTTCGTTATCTTCCTAACCACCATGGTATACGTCTCGGATAAAATACACGCACGCTATGCGGGTCCTATCACTCCCTTGCGTCGTTATGTGTTCGGTTACAGGAGCTTTGCTGGGAGCTCCTGCAGATTCAACCGTTCTCGAGCACTTCGAGTCGAAGATACGCCCGATTCTCGTTAGCCGTTGTTATCCCTGTCACAGTTCCAAAGTCGGGAAACCACAGGGTGGTTTGCTGCTGGATTCTCGGGCCGGCGTTCAACGTGGTGGCAATTCGGGACCGTTAATTAACTCGCGGGAGCCGGAGCGCAGCACGCTTTTGAGAGCAATCCGGTACACCGATAAGGAATTGCAGATGCCCCCGGGCAAAGCGTTGCCCCCGGAAACGATCGCGGAATTTGAGCGCTGGGTGACTAACGGAGCTCCGATGCCCGAAGCGAGCCCTGCCCCCGCCGCCAGGCTCAGTACGCAAAGACATTGGTCTTTGGTCAAGGTCGCGAAACCGGCGTTGCCGGAAGTGAAGCAGCTTGATTGGGTCGCGAACGACGTCGATCGGTTTGTACTCGCGAAGCTGGAAAGCAAACAGCTTCGGCCCAATCCGGAAGCTGACAAGCGAACCCTCATTCGAAGGCTCTCGTACGATCTGATTGGGCTGCCTCCCACTGCAGCCGAAGTTGAGTCGTTTGTCTCGGACTCATCTAAGAATGCGTATGAGCGGCTTGTCGACCGACTGCTCGCATCACCGCGTTACGGTGAGCGTTGGGGACGGTATTGGCTCGATGTCGCGCGCTACTCGGATTCGCGCAACGCAGGTGATCGATTCGCGTTCTCGTATACGTATCGCGATTGGGTCATTCGAGCGCTGAACGAGGATATGCCATATGACCAGTTCCTGCTGCAGCAATTGGCCGCGGATCTGCTGCCGCAAAACAAACGCTCGAACTTAGCTGCACTCGGGTTCTTGAGCTTGGGCCGCGAGTTCCCGAAGAGCTTTCCGGAGACGGTCGATGATCGGATCGATACAGTCACGCGCGGAATGCTGGGACTGACGGTCGCCTGTGCTCGATGCCACGATCACAAGTACGATCCGATACCGACGAAGGATTACTACTCGCTGTACTCCGTGTTCTCGAATATTCGTGAGCCGCTCGATTTGCCCGCCCTCGAGGGATCGGCGAAGGTGGCACAGTCGGCGCGGGCAGCTGCTTATGAGCGCGACTTGGAGCGGATCCGCAATATCGACCAGGAGTATCGCGAGCGTCGCAATGCGGAGATGGTGAAGTTCTTCAAGGGTCAAATCGCCGATTACCTGATGGCGGCGCACGACTCGCGCAACTTGACGAATACGGGGATCGAAGAACTCGTTCGAGACCGGCAACTGAATCTGCATCTGCTCGGGCGCTGGCGGCGCTACCTGGAGCAATCACGAACGAGCGGTGAGCCTGTGTTTGCAGCATGGCACAGTCTGTCGGACATCGGCGATGCGCAGTTCGAGACGAAAGCGGAGCCGGCGCTAGCTTCTGTTCAGGGCAACAGGCTTGTGCTGACGGCCCTTCGGGCACAGCGTCCGCAAAGCTTGCGGCAGGTCGCCGAGACCTATGCGAGGGTTCTGTTGGAACACGATGTGGACGCGCCTAAGGATGCGGATTCGCGCGCGCTTCGAGCTGTCCTCAAGGGAGCCACGTCTCCAGTTGATCTTCCAGTGGAGGAGTTCGAGCTGATCTATACGGAAGGGGATGGCAACAACACTCGGGCGTTCCGCGGCCGCTACAACACGGTGCTGGCGATGTACGCGTATGACGGAGCGAGTGGTCGGGCGATGTCGTTGGAAGATGTGCCGGATCCAAAAGTTGCGCATGTGTTCATGAGAGGGAATCCGAACAACCCTGGGGTGGAGGCTCCGCCGCACTTCCTGTCGTGCCTGAGCGAAGGCGAGCCTGCGGTGTATCAGCGAGGCAGTGGGCGATTGGAGCTGGCGCAGAACATCGCGAGTGCAGAGAATCCGCTGACGGCGCGGGTGGCGGTGAATCGGATCTGGATGCATCACTTTGGGGCGGGGCTCGTTCGAACGCC
This sequence comes from Bryobacteraceae bacterium, assembly GCA_035640835.1. Taxonomy (GTDB): domain Bacteria; phylum Acidobacteriota; class Terriglobia; order Bryobacterales; family Bryobacteraceae; genus DASQVJ01. Next base: position 2,731 of record DASQVJ010000543.1, on the reverse strand, counting down.
GAGCGATTACGGACTTCGTGGAGATCCGCCGACGCATCCTGAACTGCTCGACTATCTGGCGGCGACGTTCGTGGAGAACGGATGGTCGATGAAGAAGCTGCATCGGTTGATTCTGCTGTCGTCGACCTATCGACAGAGCAGCGTGGATAATGCGGAGGCTCGCAAAGTGGATCCGGAGAACCAGTGGCTGTGGCGAATGAACCGGCGGCGTCTGGATGTGGAGAGCTTGCGGGATTCGATGCTGATGGCGGCGGGGCGGCTCGACCTTACGGCTGGTGGTGCACCGTACTCGTTGACGGCCCAGCCATCGGTGCCGCGTCGTACCGTGTACGGCTTCGTCGAACGCGGAAGGATCCCAGGGCTCCTCAGCGTTTTCGATTTCGCATCACCCGACACGCATGCTCCGCTGCGCTATAACACCACGGTTCCTCAGCAGGCGCTGTTTCTGTTGAACAGTCCATTTGTGACCGAGCAGGCGAAGGCGCTGGCAGCTCGGGTTGCGAGTGTGTCCGGTGCGGAGCAGAAGGTCACGGGCTTGTTCGAGCTCGCGCTCGGGCGCAAGCCGACAGCAGAAGAGGCTCAAGCCGGGATTCAGTTCACGGCGTCAGAAGTGGGTGGGCCGGACGCAGTCGCAGAGGACTCGGCTTGGCGGTACGGCTGGGGATCGTTCGATCCGGTGCGTGGGACGACGTTCAACCATTTCACGACCTTCACCGGCGACAACTGGCAGAACGCATCCATGCTGCCGGCGCGGGATGCGGGGAAGGCGCGACTTCGAGCCAACGGTGGGGAGCCGGGGTTCGACGCATCGCAGGCGGTGATCCGGCGCTGGGTGAGTCCTGTCGACGGCAAGGTGATGCTCACCGGAACGCTCCGTCACAGCCAAAGCGCGATCCCGGCTGGTGATGGAATCCGTGCGCGCATTGTGTCGAGCAGTCGGGGCGAATTGGCCTCGTACACGCTGAACGATCAGGGGGCCGAGACGAAGATCACGAATCTAAAGGTCAAGAAGGGCGAGACAATCGACTTCATCGTTGAGCCGCTTCAAGACTCCGAGAACGACAATTTCAATTGGGCCGTAAACGTCCAGGGTGATCAGCAGACATGGAGTGCGCCCGAGGAATTCGCGGGGCCCAAGCCAGTGCCGCTGAAGACTTGGGAGCGCTATGCGCAGGTGCTTCTCTTAACCAACGAATTTGCCTTCGTCGACTGATATGAGAACCAATCTATTTACCCGTCGAGAGCTGCTGCAGCGTTGTGGAATGGGCATGGGAGCAGTGGCTCTCAGCACCCTTCTTGATGCGACCGAGATCTCCGCTGTGAATCCATTAGCGGCTCGTAAGCCGCCCGGTCCAGCGAAGGCGAAGCGCGTGTTGCACCTGTTCATGAACGGCGGGGCGTCGCAGGTGGACACGTTCGATCCGAAGCCGTCGCTGCAAAAGTACGCAGGCAAGCCGATTCCGATCACCCTCAAGACCGAGCGTCGGACGGGTGCCGCGTTCCCGAGCCCGTTCGAGTTCAAGCGCTTCGGCAAGAGCGGGATCGAGGTCAGCGAGATCTTCTCGAAGGTGGGCGAGTGCGTCGATGATCTGTGCATTGTGCGATCGATGCACACGGATATCCCGAATCACGAGCCATCGCTCATGATGATGAACTGCGGCGATGTGCGCCAGGTGCGGCCGAGCTTCGGATCGTGGGTCACTTATGGGCTCGGGTCGGAGAACCAGAATCTGCCGGGCTTCATCGTGCTTTGTCCTGATGGGTTGCCGACGCAAGGCACGCATAACTGGAGATCGGCGTTTCTTCCCGGCGCGTTTCAGGCGACGCAGATTGATACACGCGAGACGCAGGTGGAGAAGCTGATCGAGAACGTGAAGAACCGCTTCACGTCGAACCAACAGCAGCGGCAACAGCTCGATTTGCTGCAAAAGATGAACCAGTCGTTCCAGGAACGTCGTCAGGAAGACGCGCTGCTCGAGGCGCGGGTCCAGTCGTTTGAGCTCGCGTATCGCATGCAGATGGAGGCCGATGATGCGTTCGACCTGTCGAAAGAGCCGGAGCATGTCCACAAGCTGTACGGGGAGGGTCTGCAGGCTCGGCAGATGATGATCGCGCGTCGACTGCTGGAGCGTGGGGTGCGGTTTGTTCAGGTCTGGCACGGAGCGGGTCAGCCGTGGGATAGCCACGATGACATCAAGTCGAACCATGGGCGGTTGGCTCGGGAGTGCGACCAGCCGATTGCAGCCCTGTTGCAGGATCTGAAGCAGCGCGGACTGCTCGAGGACACGTTGGTGATCTGGGGCGGTGAATTTGGGCGCACGCCGACAGTCGAGTTGCCGGACTTAGGTGCGAACTCGGGGATGGTTAACGGGCGCGACCACAACCCTTATGGCTTCACGATGTGGCTTGCGGGTGCGGGGCTGAAGAAGGGCTTTGTTTACGGCTCGACGGACGAGTTCGGATTTGCAGCGGCCGAAAACAAGGTTCATGTGCACGATCTGCACGCGACGTTGCTTCACCTGCTCGGATTCGACCACGAGAAGTTCACGTATCGCTATGCTGGGCGCGACTTCCGCCTCACGGATGTGCATGGTCACGTGGTCAAGGACATCCTGTCATAGCTGGAACAACACGCCTCGCACAGGAAGTCCGGTGGCCTTTGCGAGTGCGGCGCCGTATAGCGCGAGCTGTCGTCGATAGCGACCCTCGTCGGCGCGGCCGGTTTTGAAAT
>DASQVJ010000542.1:0-7490 GCA_035640835.1 Bryobacteraceae bacterium | reverse complement strand
GTGAAGCGCGGCTACGTCTCGCACGGCAACTCGAGCTTCCCGGGCTTGCTCAAAACGGTGTTCCGGATCCTGCGGATTCCGCCGCTGAACCTCTACGACGCAGCGGCCCTCGATCTCGCGGATGCCCTGACCAGCGAAGCGGACTTCACTTCTTACAAGGTACAGAGCATCGATCCATCGATATTCGATCCCGCAAAGGCCCGCGAACCGAAAGACCCCAGGCCATCGACCAGGATGGACGACCCTCGCGTGCTTCGCGAGCAGGTGACCCGGCCCTAAGCCGCTCGCAGCTCCTCAATGCGCGTCTGCACCAGCCGCAGGTCATCGACGAAGTGGCTGTACTCGAGTTGGCGCTGCTCCGGCGTTTCCATCCGCAGCAGCGCCGATGGGTGAATGGTCGCGAAGAAGTTCCCGGCAAGCGGATGCGGGAAGAATTTGCCTCGATCCCGCGTGACTCGAATCTCCCTGCCACCCAACGCCAGCGCCGCAGTCGCACCGAGCGCCACCACCAGTTTCGGCTTGATGATCGCCAGCTCCGCCTCGAGCCAGGGATGGCAGGCCGCGACCTCGCTTGCTCGAGGAGTCTTGTGGATACGCCGCTTGCCTCGCTCCTCGAACTTGAAGTGCTTCACCGCATTCGTCACGTACGCCTTCGTCCGGTCAATCCCAGCCTCCACCATCGCTCGATCCAGCAGCTTTCCCGCCGGCCCCACAAAGGGCGAGCCCGCAAGGTCTTCCGCATCACCCGGCTGTTCGCCTACGAATACGACGTCCGAGTCAGGCGGTCCCTCGCCGAAGACCGTCTGAGTCGCGTATTTGTAGAGTTCGCAGCCTTCACAAACTTTCGAGGCCTGGCTCAGCACTCTCAAAGAGTCGGTCGGTGGGACGAACGGAGCGGCCGATGTCTTCTGGGTAGTTCGCATGGTTTCCTCCCGTGTGCTTGCTTCCTCGATCAGCTTCGGGATGATTTGCGCCTCCGGCAATGTCGGCCAGTGGCGCACGGCCATCTCTCGTTTCATGGCCTTCACTTTAAGACGCGCCGGGTTGAAAATAGCTGCGTAGTAGCTGCGCCAGAGTTCCTCGAGCGCATCGCCTTGGGGCGCCTCGCTCCTCGGCACTCCCGGCCCGAAACGTAAGCTCTCGGTGTCCCAATAGGCGCTTCGATCGGGCGTCAGGATACTCCATCGCATCGCCCCGAATCGAGCCACGAACCACGGCGCCATCCGCTCCAAGATCAGGTGATCCGGCCGGTGCCAGGCGATGAATTCTTCGAGGCCGGCGTTCTCGACTTTCTGAAAGCGAACGAACGCTTTCATCTTGTGCATGTCCCGATGCACCGATTTCGCACGCTGATCTGCGTCGAGCACGTCGGGATCGACCTCGATCTCCAGCAGGTTGCGCTCGCCGTGCGTGATCCGGTGAAGCAACCGATACAGGAGGCTCCAGCGCGAGGGATCACGATGGCAGGCCACGTCCCGTGCGAGCTCAAGGAACTTCTTCGGGACATGGGTCGCCGACGGAGCAACAGCTACAGTCGGGGTGGGGACGAACAGCACGGCTTGGTCCTTTTGCTCGCCTCCCCAAGCCACTTCATGCGGCAGAGCACCGTTGACCAGAAGCTCGCGAGCGATTTCCCGCCAGGATTCAAAGCTGTCCGGTGCAGCAACGAACTTCATAACTCACCCGTGCGCGCTGCCTCCGCGGCTTCGAATAACCCGAGCTGCCTGGGAGCCGTGAGCCGATCCGGAAGCCGCTCGCCGTCGAGCAAGCTCGGCGACGGGTTGTGGTCCGAGGTGATTATGAAATACCGAGCCTTGCTCACGTTCGCCTTCAGCTTCGCGAGATCCTCCAAGCGCAGGCGGTGAAACTTGCGAATCCTGACCATGCGCTGCACGTTGCGCACACCAAATCCAGGCACACGCAGCAGAGCCGAGTAGGACGCTTTGTTCACATCGAGCGGAAAAAACTCCCGATGCCGCAACGCCCATGCGAGCTTCGGGTCTTTGTCGAGCGGCAGATTTGGTGCATCCGGGGTAGTCAGCTCGTCCACCTGGAATCGATAGAAGCGCATCAGCCAATCGGCCTGATATAGGCGATGCTCGCGAATCAGCGGCGCTTTCTTGAGAGGCAGCCGAGGGTCGGCGAAGGGAATCGGACTAAACGCGGAGTAGTAAACACGACGCAGCTTCTGCTGCTTGTACAGACTCGCCGACTTCGCCAGGATGCTGGCATCCGGACTGGCAGTTGCTCCGACAATGAGTTGCGTGCTCTGCCCTGCGGGCGCATACTTTTGAGTCTGACCCTCGTCACTTGCCTCCTCGATCGCATCGCGGATGTGCCCCATCGTGGTCTCGATTTCGGCGTGGCTCTTGGCAGGCGCGAGCCGGTCGAGATCAGCCTGTTCGGGTAGCTCGATGTTGGCGCTCAGCCGGTCGGCCCACTTTGCTGCTTCCTTCATCAACTCGGGCGACGCGCCTGGTGCAGCCTTCAGGTGGATGTAGCCGCCGAACGCATGCTCGGTCCTGAGCATCCGGGCAACCTGAATGAGCTGCTCCATCGTGTAGTCGGGGCTCTGGATAATTCCGGAGCTCAAGAACAGGCCCTCGATGTAGTTGCGCTTGTAGAACTCGATCGTGAGCGAAACCACTTCGTCCGGAGTAAATCGCGCGCGGGGCGTGTCGCTCGAAATGCGGTTCACACAGTAGGTGCAGTCGTAGGTGCAGTAGTTTGTCAGCAGCAACTTCAACAGCGACACGCAGCGTCCGTCCGGCGTGTAGCTGTGGCAGATGCCCATGCCATTCGTGTTGCCGATCCCGCCCTCAAGTCTCTTGCGATAGGAGCCGCTACTCGCACAGGACGCGTCGTACTTTGCTGCGTCCGCCAGAATTCGAAGTTTGGCCGCAACTTCCATCGAACGATCGAGAGAGCGAAAGAAAGGCGAACAACCTCATTCTCGCAGATCTGCGAGCCGCCAGTGAATAGGATGCCTGGAAATGGGCGCTAGATGGACGGAGTGGCCTCGCAGACCTTTAGCCGCTTGGCAGCATCCTCGCCCTCGACGTGTGCGGTATTGCTATGAGCGCCTCGCTTCTCCATCTCGGCATAAACCTCGGTGGCGCGGCGCAAATAGGTTCGACACTCGCTGAAGGCTACCGAACGAGCTGCAGGGCTGGAATGCCCTTTCTGCTGTGCGATCGCAGCCAGTGACGTGTATGCCCGCGCGAGGTCGAGCACGTTGTCCGCGCTCATCTCGTCGATTGCCCGGACAGCTTCGCGAAGTTCAACCACTTTGCGGAAGTACTCGGTAGCTTCGGACGCGCGACCGGTCTTCTGGTAGACCTTCGCGAGTTCCTGATAAGTGTTGGCCAGTCGCCGGCGAGCCCGAGCGTCGTGCACGTCCGTTTTGGCCATGCTTTCCCGAATGTCGAGCGCCTTTTTGTACCAGCCAATCGCTTGCTCTGATTCATTCAACTCAGCGTGAACAAACCCCAGACCGTTGTAAGCGACTCCGAGTTCTCCCCGATTCTGGAGATTGGTTGGATCCTGCGCCAGCAGCTTCTCGTCAAGCTCCAGCGCACGTCGATAGGTGAGAAGGGCGGCCGAGCGATCGTTCAGCTTGGCCCGCACCGCACCAATCTGCTTCAGAGTCGTCGATACATTGCGTTGAACCGAGATGTCAAAGGGCGCGCGAGCCGCTTGCTGCTCGTAAAGCCTCAGCGTCTTCTCCCGGCATTCGGCGACCTTCGGCCAATCGGACGCAATCACGTATGCATTTCCGAGATTCTGATAAGCGACCGCCTGATCGTACTGCACCTGGCTGTTGCCCGGGTCCTGTTTCGCAAGATCGTCGAGAAGATTCGTCGCAGTCAGCGCATGCTCCAGGGCGCCTTTGCCATCGCCGGCCACATTCAGGATGCTGCTGACGTTGTAGTGACCAGCAGCGAGTTCGCGCTTCGACTCGAAGTCATTCTTGTTGATCTGAACGAGCCGCTGCCGAATGGCGAGTGCTTTGAGATAGCTCTGCAAAGCGCCTTGCGTGCTGCCCAAGTTGGGACGAGATGGCGAACCCTGCACATCGCCGACCTTTTGATAGGCCATCGCCAGCTCTGAAAGCAGCGTGGCGTCTTCCGACGCTTCCTGAGCAAGGCTGTCGAGATACTGCAGGGCCCGTCGAACGAGCATCTCCCGGACCGGAACGGAGCCCGGCAGCTTCTCCATCGCGTCGTGAAGGTCAAACAGGAAGTAGTTGGCTAGCTTGCGGACTTCATCGAATCGCCGGTCCGCACGTCGCGCCTGGTACACCGTTGTCGCGACACCGGCCACCATGCTGATGACCAGCAGCAGGACAGCGATCACGCCCCAAGCGTGGCGACCGAGGAACTTCGACGTCCTATAAAAGAAGGTGTCCTGACGCGCGGCTACCGGCTTGCCCTCGAGGTGCCGGCGAATGTCCTCAGCGAACTGCTCGACGGATGCGTAACGTCGCGACGGCTCTTTGCGCATCGCCATAAGCACGATGTTGTCGAGATCGCCGTGCAGCCGCCAGCGTAACTTCTCCGGTGCGCTGCTCCGATTCGCCGAAACGAACTCGGGCGTGAGCGTTTGAGTGTCGTCCTTCGTGCTTGGAACCTTTACGATCGACTTCACCGCGGTACTGGGCCTTGGCGGCTCGACCGAGCAGATCGCCTTTGCCACTTCGTGCGGAGGAATCTGAGAAAGCCGGTATGGCCGGTGGCCGGACAGCAGCTCGTACAGGATGACGCCGAGCGAGTACACGTCGCTTGCGACTGTGATGTTTTCACCGCGCGCTTGCTCGGGGCTTGCATACTCGGGCGTCATCAGACGGAATCGCAACATGGTTGGATCCGCGGTCTGCGACGAAAGGTCGAGGTTGAGGATCTTCGCGATCCCGAAATCGAGCAGCTTGGGCTCGCCTTCAGGAGTCACGAGAATGTTGCGGGGCTTCAGGTCGCGGTGGACGATCAGGTTTTGGTGCGCGTACTGAACAGCCGAGCAGACCTTGATGAAGAGCTTGAGCCGTTCGGTGGTGTTGAGTCTGCGGTCGTCGCAGTATTCGAGCAGCGGAAGGCCCTGGATGTACTCCATGACGAAGTACGGGAGGCCGTCCTCCGTTGTGCCCCCATCGAGCAGCCGCGTGATGTTGGGATGATTCAGTCCCGCCAGGATCTGGCGTTCGTTACGGAAGCGGCGGCGGATGAAGTCCGTGTCCATCCCGCGTTTGACGATTTTGATAGCGACCTGGCGCTGGAAGACGTCGTCCGCACGTATCGCTCGATACACCTTGCCCATGCCGCCCTCGCCGATTTCGTCGACGATGCGATACGGTCCTACGACTTTTCCGATGTACGATGGCTCGGTGCCCTGGGCGCGCTCGTAGGCCGTGAGGTCGAACAGCGAGTGGTCGCTTGTGCTATTCGAACCAAACTTGAGCGCAGGCTGCTCGATGAAATCTCCAGCCTCATCTCCCGCAGAGAGCAGCGAATCGACTTCTTCGAACAGTCCCGGATCGTCCTTGCAGGCGATTTGCAGGAAGGACGTGCGGGCCTGTGTATCAAGCTTGCTTGCTGCGTCGAAGAGATCTTTGACCCGCTGCCATCGATCTATGATCAAACTGCTTTGCCTTCAGCGACCGCACGACCGCTGAGGTCGCGGTAAAGCCAAGCCTTCGCCATGTTCCAGTCGCGCTTGACGGTCGCGGGAGATATTCCAAGGATGGCCGATGTGTCCTCGATCGACAATCCGCCGAAGAAGCGCAACTCCACAATCCGGCTCTGCTGCGGGTCAATCTGAGCCAGGTGAGTTAGCGCCTCGTCGAGAGCAACCAGGTTGATGTCTTTCTCGCGCTCCGCCACACCTAACGCGTCGTCGAGGGCGAGCTTGTAAGCGCCCCCTCCGCGCTTCTCGGCGTTGTGGGTACGCGCGTGGTCGACGAGGATGCGCCGTATGATTTGGGCAGCGACGCCGAAGAAATGCGCTCGATTCTGCCACTGCACTCTCTTTTGATCGATGAGCTTGAGATAAGCCTCGTGGACAAGAGCGGTGCTTTGGAGCGTGTGATCGGAGCGCTCACGACTGAGGTAGCGTCCCGCAAGGCGCCTCAACTCGTCGTTGACTAATGGCCAGAGCTGGTTTAGGGCATGTTGATCGCCATTTGTCCATGCGACTAGGAGACGAGTTACGTCTGGGGATGCTTCGGGATTCACGACATTGGACATTATATCGACTTTTACGTTAGTAACTATGAAACTTTTCTTACTTTGGGTCGTGACGTGCGTGTCCTTCGTCCGGAGGCTTGCAAGGAATGTTTCGATCCCTTGATCAACTACGGACGGATACGACCAATCCAATGAGTACGCGTAAGGCAACAAACTTCGGTACTCCTACAACTTACGGCGCAGCCAAGAATCAGTTCCCGGGGGAACTGCAAAGGCTCCTGGCGGGCCGCGACGCGAGAGGAACGGCCAGAACGGAACAGACCCCGCGACCGGCGAGTTCCAATGTGGGACAGAGTACCGAATCGGCACCAGCCACCAACCCGCTGGTGGCCTTATTCGGCTCCTCTAACGCACCCTCAAATCACGTCGCACCTAATTCAAGCGAAATTCCGGGCGCCGGACTACTCACGATTCCGATGACTTCACCGGTAACTCCTCCGTTAGCTGGTGCAAAGCAGGCGGGTCTCAGTGAAGCACTCGATGCGTTGCGTAGCGCTTTGCAGAAGGCCGGGGTCAGCACCGCCGGCTGGAAGATCGAGGGTCGTGAGATCGAGGCGTACTCACCGAACTCCCGCTATGTCGACAGGCAGATTCAGATCGACTTTGGTGGCGGAAGACAGGAGATGTACTCGGCGGATCTGGTCCTGCGGAATCCTGAGATAGCGGTGGGCGAGATCAGGCGACTCATCGGCTCCGCGGCTTAACAGGGGCAACCGCCGAGTGGCTATCGAAGTGATGCAGCTCGGTGAGGCGATGACGATCAGCCGAGACCGAACGGTTGTTGCTCGACAACTCGGGCTAATTGTAAGAATTTGGAATTTATGGTGGGGCTGACAAGCCCGACCATGCGTAAACGCCGCCCCCCAGCGGAGTTGTCCGCGTCGTTCGGCGGGTTAAAAGGCCAACGGCGGAGCTTGTGGCTCCGCCGTTCGGCTCGTCGCTGATGGCGCTCTACTGGATGGCGATGTTGCTGTCTCGCGAGAAGACGCTCTGCCCGTCGGGAGCGACCGCCGCCATATTGAGCGGAATCGCCGATCCTGCTGGGGCATTGCTCGGGATCTGGAAGGTGATGACGTAGACACCGATCATTCCCTCCGCATATTCGGCGGAGACGAGCGGCGCACCCTCGTAGTTGAGGCCGACGATGATGTTCGCGTTCACCCTCTGGTTGGGAATGCCGGCACGATTGGTGCCTGTAGCCGCGGTCACTTGTCCGAGACCGGTGGCGTAGAAGCGAATCGTCTCGCCACGGCG
>DASQVJ010000541.1:0-9372 GCA_035640835.1 Bryobacteraceae bacterium | reverse complement strand
TCCAGTCCTTCACCAGTTGGATCTGGACGCGCCGCTCGGAAGCATTGGGAAGCGCGAAGTCATTACGGACGCCTGTGCCACTGATCGTGACGCCGTTGGTGAAAGCCCATCTCTTGAGGCGGAAGATGTAGTCGTCCGCCGGAACCTTGGGATAACCCGGGAAATAGTAGCCCGTCGCATCCAGCCCTTCGATTCCATGCCGCGCACAATAATCGACGAGGTCGTCGAGCGTGAGCTTGCCCGCTGCCAGCGGCCGGTTGAAAGAATAGGCGTTCAGCGCGATCCTGAGCCGCGTGCCCGGAAGCCGCTTCACTGCGCCTGATTCGCGATCTGTCGGCGCGGCTGTCACAGCCGCCATGCCGAGGGAGTGGGTCAGAAAGGTTCGCCGTTGCATCGGTAGCTCTCAGAGAATCGGCGCCATTGTACAGCATGCCGCGGATTCCCCGGGCAACACATCCCCCAACTTCTCAGGAACGGGCGTTATTCGTCAGGATGACCGCGCGACCTATGCGGGTAATGGGATGGTAGCTATGCCGCTCCTTCGCCGCTGCAAAGAATCCGCGCGTACTCGTCTGGCTCCGGCAAAAAGCCCCACAATCGACCGGCGACGTGATAGCCTGAATGCGCCTTGAATGAAGGTCATTTGAATCGCCCGAAGCGGCAGCAGCGGCAAGACGGCCTTTCGCTGAAGCTCCCGCCTCTTGCGCTCGTCGTGATCGTGGCTGCGCTGATGTGGACCGCTTCATCTGCGACTCCGAAATTCGACTTCTTCCTTCCTGAGAAGTCCCTTTTCTCAGTGGGGCTGGCGCTTATTGGTGCGGTCATATGCCTTTCCGGGGTTGTTTCGTTCCGGCGGGCGAAAACGACCGTCAATCCAACGAAACCTAACCGGACCTCATCGCTGGTGGTTTCAGGGATCTACAAGTACACGCGGAATCCGATGTACTTGGGTTTCCTGCTCGTTCTACTTGGGTGGGCCGCATTCCTGTCGAACTTGGCAGCGCTTGCTGTGCTCCCTGCCTTCGTCGTGTATATCAACCGCTTTCAAATCGTGCCGGAAGAAGTCGTTCTTGCCTCTTTATTCCCACACGAGTATCCGGCATACCGGGCCAAGGTCCGGCGATGGATTTAACACATGAGAAGCCGGCCCAGACGGCACGGTTCAGCCGGCCGTGGGCATCTCAAGAGGAACGGACTCTATGGAATATCTAATCGGGGTCGCACTAGCAGCGCTGGTGTGCGCCTTCGCAATGCTGGCTGGATTCGATCGCGATCGCGTGTTCTATCCAACACTGCTGATGCCCATAGCCACTTATTATATTTTGTTCGCGGTCATGGGGAGTTCCACGCCGGCACTGATAAGCGAGTCCTTGGTGGCGGGTGCATTTCTAATGCTTGCGTTGGTGGGATTTAGGAGGAGCCTCTGGGTGATTGTCGCCGCGCTCGCCGGACACGGGGTGTTCGATTTTTGTCATCACGTATTCATTCAGAATCCGGGTGTACCAGCGTGGTGGCCGGGTTTCTGCGGGTCATTCGATATTCTCGCGGGCGGTTTCCTGGCCGTGCTCCTCATGAGGCGTTACGGATTCGCGTTGGCGGTATCTGGATCTTGAACCGCCGCTGTACTCGCGGCCTCCGTCACAGCGAGTCCGGGGCTCGCGGATGCGCACGAGCAACGCCGTGGTTCGTACACAGAACTCACGATCGATCGCGCACTGAACAATTCAGATGAGCGTGTAGTCGCCATGTCGCGGACTTAGTGCCCACTTCCTGCACCGTCGGCACTGGGGAGAGTCGGGCGTTATACGGCCGAGTGGCGGGTCGAACGATCGGCGGGCGTCATCGTGGTTAGGGCTATCGGTCCAGTTTGCCCGTTGTCAGTTTGGGCGCTCCCCGTCTTTCGCGTCCCCGAAAAGTCGTTCTGCCTCCTGTTCGCCCAGAAGCTCAAGTTCTTTGTGCTCCGCCTCCGTGAGCTTGCCTCTGACTTTGCGCGCTTGTTGGACCTAGCGCTCGAGGTTGCCATCTTTGAGGAGACGACGCCTTAATTGACGATTGGTTTGGTGTTGGTGCGACGGTCGACCGACTGCCATTCGCGCACCCTCTCGTCACGACGCACGGGCAGTTTCCAAGCCACGTTTACGGCGAAGCCAGGCAGTGTCGTGACGATATCGGCATGCTCCACTTCCCCTGCCCTACGTACTGGTTGTCGTGGCGCTCGCTCATGCGCCACATCGAGCCATACCGCCGCTCCGGCAATACGCTTCATTTCTCCCCAAAACAATCGCCGGGGGATCTTCTGAAGCAAATGATTCCCGCGGCAAAAGCTCCTGCATGACGGTGGTGGTGAGACCCTTCCGGGCTATATACCATGTGACCCGCTTTTCGGGTCGGCGCCGGAACGACGGCGTCGACGTGATTCCGGGCGAAGCAGATTCGCATGAATGCAGCAGTGCGGGATTCCTTGCCCGGGAACGCGGATGTACGAAGTACTGCGTTTCACTCTTACAGCACCTGAGCCAAAGGGCTACTCTGCGTACCTGCGTTTTATCACCCGGGCCGCATGCAGAACGCCGCTCTCTATTCAACCGAATCGCGGCGTAATTGCTGCGACCGCTCCAACATCCGGCGGCCGTCTTCCGTTTTGCCGGCCGCCAGGAGGGTCTGTCCGAGGAGATAATGCGCAGAATAGTTCTGAGGGTCCATTCGGATTGCCTGCCTCAACATACCCTCCGCATCGGTGAAATCTTTCTTCCTGAGATAGCACTTCCCGAGTAGAATGTACGGTCCGCTGAAATCGGGATTTAGCCACACTGCGCGTTGCAGGAATGGAATGGCGCGGTCCCAATCCCCGCTGCGCGTAAAGATGTCGCCCATCTTGTAATACGCGGTGGACGAGTTCGGGTTGACTGCCAACTCCGCCCGGAACTCCTCCATGCCCCGTTCCAGGTCGCCACGGAAGACCGCGATCTGGCCCAGCAGGTAATGAGCGCCGGGAAGCTTCGGCTCTAGTTCCAGCGCGCGTTGCAGTTGCTTTACCGCAAAGTCCTCAAATCGGTGACGCACCATCATCTGTGCAGTCAACAGATGCGCGGCCGCGGAATCTTCCGGGACGAGGAACAACGACGCGATAGAGCGCATCGCTCTCTCTGGTTCGCGGGTGTGAATGTAGCCGATTCCGAGCATGTAAAAGACCTCGTTCGTACGGACACCCGCGGTAACGGCCTTTTCAAGAACCGCAACAGATTCCGCCATTCTCGATGAAAGGAAGTAACTCTGCCCCAGGAGTAATAGAGACTCACGGTATTCAGCGCTCCCGGGGGGCTCTTTACTCGATGCCAGCACTAGGGCATCAATTGCCTTCGGATAATCACGGAGCCTGAATGAAATCACGCCTCGCAGATGTTCGGCTTCGGTCGTGCTGTCCTCGATTGCGGCCAATGACGATCGTGCTTCATTCCACTTGCCCGCTTCGACGAGCCGCCGAACATCGCTCAGCCCTCTCATCTGCTCGACCGATGAAGCGTTCTGGAGCGCAAGCGCGAGTACAAGCAGCCCGGCTATCATAGTGCCCAGTATAGTGAGAAAATCCTCTCATGCAGGTTGAGGTTGCGCTCGCGTTGCTGCTGACTTGTTCGGCGGGCGCGCAAACTCTCGACGCCCTGAAAAGGCAGGGAGCAGAAAGCAAGCAGCGCGGCGACGCCGAGGGCGCACTGCGAGCCTATGAGCAGGCTGCGAAGCTCGCGCCAGGATCAGCCGAACTCGAGAATGAGATCGGCTTCCTCCTCGCGGTAATGCAGCGATTTCCTGAAGCGAAGTTGCATTTCCAGCGTGCGATCGAAATACAACCGAACTATGCTGCGCCACATTATCACTTGGGAGTGATTTACTGGCTCGCGAAGGATCCGAGTACGAGTATTCCTCTGCTCGAAACCGCAGTGCGGCTTGCTCCACATCACTTTGATTACCGGTACCGTCTCGGAGCAGCGTATCATGCTGTGGGTCATTACTCCGACGCCGCTCGTGAGTTGAAGTTCGCGGTAGAGGCCCAGCCTCGGAATAGCGACGCGTGGAACGCTTATGGGATGGCCCTGCAGAGGACGGGCGATCGGTTGACAGCGCTAAAGGCTTTCGAGCGGGCTGTCGAGCTGAACCCTTCAAATCTCGACGCGAGAAACAATCTCGGACTCCTGCTTATCGAAACCCGCGAGCCCGAACGCGGCGTGCGGGAAATCCGCAAAGTCCTGCAGGCAGATCCGCACAATCTAACCGCGATGACCAACATTGGTTTTGCGGATCTTCAAACGGGTGACTACGAGCGCGCAATCGAGCAGTTCCGGGAACTGATCCGGCGCGATCCCAATCTGGCGGTGGCCCACTACGATTTGGGATTGGCATTAAAGCAAAAGGACGATTTGGAGGGCGCACGCAAAGAACTCCTGGAAGCGATCCGGCTGGATCCGAACATGGTGGAAGCTCGCTACACGCTCGGCATTACCGCGTGGCAGACCGGCGATTTCGAGGAGACTGCAAAGCACATGAGAGCCGCCGTGGCGCTGCTTCCAACATATGTCGAGGCTCATTACATGCTGGGTACCGCCCTGAAGCAGCAGGGCGACTTGGATGGGGCCATCGCCGCCCTTAAGGAAGCCATACGTCTGGGATCTCGTGATCCGGGGCCATACAACACCCTTGCTCAAGTGTTGCGCGCGAAGGGTGACATCGAAGGGAGTAAGGCGGCGTTTGCTGAAGGAGCGCGGATCAAAAAGGAAAAGGAAGCCGAGCAAGCGGAAATGTTGCGCAAAAACCGCTAACAGCATTCAAACGGTAAACCTGTTGATCGCTTGTAACCGTTTCAACCCAACAGAAGGGCTTGTTATTTCCATGGCACGAGAGCAAACTTTCTCCGTTGCTGCGGGTCTTTCTCGCGGGGGTATAGAGCCCTGTCTCAAGAGTTCCGCGCGGAGGTCTCGCAGCCCTCCATCGGAAGGAGGAGCCCATGTTGCGCTCAGACTCTCGAGTGTGGACTGCGCTGCTTATCACGATCCTCGGAGCAGCTCTTACGCCCGCCTTATCCGGACAACAAGTATTTGGCAGCATATACGGCACGGTTACCGATCCGTCGGGCGCCGGTGTCCCCAACGCAAAAGTCATCATCACCGACCAGGAAAAAGGTACCGTATTCGACGTCACCACCAACGAATCGGGTAACTACACCAAGGACCGTCTTATACCCGGCGTATACACGGTAGAGGTTGAGGGAACGGGATTCTCAAAGGCTGTTAGTCGTGATATTCGGGTAAACGTCGACCAGGGGTCGCGCCTCGATATTGGCTTACAAGTCGGTAACGTGGCCGAAACTGTCGAGGTAACGGCGGCCGCTCCCCTGCTGCAGTCGGATCGCGCTGACGTGGCGACCACCTTCAGTGCCCGCCAACTAACTCAGTTGCCGAACTTCGACCGCAATGTTCAGTCGTATCTGCTGCTGACTCCCGGCACAACGAAGTTGAATGGGTGGGACCACGCGGCATCTGAGAATCCGCAGGGCTCGAAGCAGATTTTCGTCAATGGGCAACACTTCAGCGGTACAGGCTATCAACTTGACGGTACGGAGAACCAGGATCCGATTCTCGGAATTATAGTGATCAACCCCAACATCGATTCCATAACGGAAACGAAGATCGCCAGCCAGAACTACGATGCGGAGTTTGGATACGCAGGCGCAGGTTTAATGAATACGTCCACACGCTCTGGGACAAATCTCCTACACGGCTCGGCATTCGAGTATCTGCGTACGAATACGAGCGGATTCACCAATTTCGCGCGCAATCCGTTCTCGGAACCGACTGGCGCTCCGGCAGTGCACTGGAATCAATTTGGCGGGTCGATTGGCGGAGCGCTCATCAAGAACAAAGTATTCTGGTTCGGCGACGCGCAGCTCACTCGCCAGCGCACCGGCGGTAGCGTGCTAACGAACGTACCTACTGTGCGTGCTCGCACCGGGGACCTCAGTGAATATGTGGAAGGCAGTGGCTCCACGCTGCGCAATGTGGTTTACGATCCTTCGACGGGCGATCCCAGTACTGGTGTAGGACGTACTCCGTTCCCTGGGAATGTGATTCCGTCTAACCGCATCAGTTCGCAGGCGCGCGCCATCCTGGACCTTGTTCCGTTGCCAAATGCGATCGATCCGAAGGGCTCTCTGTTCCGTAACAACTTCATCGGCTTCGGCTCGAACACGTTCGATGCCAATAACTGGGACACGAGGTGGGATTGGTTCATCAATGAGAAGCAGTCCGTGTTCGGACGCTACAGCTACCAGGAATTCCAGCAAACGGCTCCGGCGGCTTTTGGCCCCCGGGCTGGAGGTCCCAGCCTAACGGGAAACCGCTTTTCAGGAAGCTCGGAAGCCCGCAATCAGAACTTGGCTTTCGGATACACGCTGTCGATAACTCCAACGCTGGTCAACGACATGCGGTTCGGTTATCTGCGGTACCGGGTCAACACGCTGCCGGGAGATATCGGCGCAAGTACGGCCCGGGATGCGGGCATACCGGGTTTGAACTTCGATGACTTCTTTACTTCCGGTATTCCGTTCTTTCAGATCGGCAAGGACAACACGGATACCGAAATTGACATAGGGTACTCGCTCGATGCCAATGGCTGCAACTGCCCCCTCTCGCAGAAGGAGCAACAGTATCAATTCACTGACAATCTGACAAAGGTCGTAGGCAATCACACGTTCAAGTTCGGAGCCGACCTCCGCTACGCGCTCAACCTGCGTGTTCCGTCCGATGCGCACCGCTCCGGCGAGCTCACATTCGATCCCGAATACACAGGCCGTGTAGACGCGCTCGGCGCTAACCCAACGCTTGGTCTCGGTCTCGGTACCTTCCTGCTCGGCCAAGTGACCAGCTTCAGCCGATACGTCAGCGCAGCGACGGACGCGAGTGAACGCCAGAAGCGATTCTTCTGGTACGGGCAGGATACGTGGCGCGTCACTCCAAGGCTGCAACTCAACTACGGCCTCAGATGGGAAATGGTGTTCCCCGAAAAGGTGAACGCTCCTGGGAACGGGGCTCAACTCGACCTCAGAACGGGAAAGATCGGCGTGTTCGGCATCGGTCGTGTATCGATGCATGGCTATCAGGAAATGAATTGGAAGAACTTCGCGCCGCGGCTCGGAGTTACTTACCAGGTTCGCGACAACACAGTTGTCCGTGCGGGTTATGGCTGGGCTTATGAGCTCGGAACATTCGGCTCCATTTTTGGCCACAACGTCACTCAAAATATCCCGGTGCTGGCAAGACAATCGATCAACCGGACCGACGCGTTCGGCGGTGTATTCACCTTGGCGCAGGGACCACCATCGCTCGTCACGCCTCAGCCCGACCAGAACGGTGAGTTCCAACTGCCCACCGGCATCGCTGCCAAGGCTCGTCCGCTCAACGTACGTCTACCGCGCGTCATGACGTACAACTTCACGGTCCAGCATTCTTTGCGAAGGGATCTGGCGGTTTCCGTTGGTTATGTAGGAAACCAGGGCCGCCATGTGTTTAACGGGAATGGTCCTGATTTTGACGTGAACGCCGCCTCATACGGACCGGGATCTCTGGCGTCACGCCGGCCGTTCTTCTCTCGCTATGGCTGGGCCAACGACATTCGGTTGTACTGCAATTGCGCGAACAATCGCTATGACTCGTTGCAGTTGGCGGTGGATAAGCGATATTCCGGCGGCTACACTCTGACCGGGAGCTATACGCTGCAGAAAGCGCAGGGCGACGGCAATGTGCCGGATGGAGCCGACTACACGTTTCTCTACGAACGAAGCCTCGGCTGGGGTGAAAACATGAGTGTTCCGCGCCACCAGATTACGGCGGCACAGAACTTCGAGATTCCTTTCGGCCGCGGCCGACGATTCGGAACCGGAGTGAATCGCGCAGTCGACCTCGCGCTAGGCGGCTGGAACATCGATGCCGTGACGATTTTCTATAGCGGCTTTGGATTCACACCGAGCTTCGATGCGCCGCCCGGCGCCATACGGCCGGACGTGGGGCCCAACAATGTTCCCGACAAGGGCAATACGGACCCGTTCGAAGGAGCGAGAAAGGACCGCACCCAATGGTTCAGTGGGGGGCTCGGCCAAGCGTTCCTCCTGCCGGCAAATGGCGCCTTCGGCAGGTATCCCGTCAATTCACTCAAAGGGCCGAGCTTCATCAACCAGGATGTCGCCCTCGCGAAATCTTTCAATGTGACTGAACGTCTGCGCCTCACGCTGCGTGGTGAAGCATATAACGTGTTTAATCACACGAACCTCGGGATGCCGGAGCGGAATGTCACGTCTGGCAATGCCGGCCAAATCAATGCGATTGCGTTCGGCTCGCAGATGCGGCGATTGCAGTACGCCTTCAGGCTCGATTTCTAGCTCAACGCGAGCTTGCGCTGATGATCACTGGCTGAAGCTCGAGTTGATGGGAACGTTGCGCCCCCGCCAGAAACTTCGGGCCGATCTCCAATCCCAGGCCAGGACGAATTTCACGTCCGGCAATGCCGGCCAGATCGACGCGATTCCGTTCGGCAGTACGCCTCCAGGCTCGATTTCTCGTACTACTGTGTTACAAAAGTCCGCAACGCACCCCGTAGGCTGTGCCGCTGCGAGTCGTTCGTCGGCACGGCGGAGCGAACAGCCGAGCAAGCTCGACAACATCGGCAAGAGTGCCGATGTCTGCACGCTAAAGTCGTGCGCCACAACGCTACGCGTCTGTTTGTAACAAAGTAGTCTAGCCGACTTTCGGTCGTAATCGACTATTGTGACCGACATTCACCGGCGCTTCGCTAGCCGTTTGCTTCGACTCTGGATTTGCCGACCAATCAATCCGGGCGTACTGCAACAGCGGCCAGCCGCACGCCGGCCGCAGGCCTGCACACTCCAGCATGCTTATTATCTGCGTCGGCGTATAGCAGCGCCACTGGGCGTGCTTTTCCCCTGAACCATTGGTCCGGACCAATACCAATTCAGGGTGACCACGCCCGAGATCGCGTCAAAGCTCGGCTCGTGAAGATCGTGCCATCCGGCATTCGCATGGACAATTTTGAGCCGCGAGCGAGGGAGGCGCACACCAAATCTCGATGATTCGTCTCCACAACAACTCGCCCGCCCGGCCGGACGGCCGCTCGTAGCGTGCGAAAGATGGCGAGGTCCTCTTCTTCCGTTCCGTATCCAAAGGAGGTGAAGATATTGCACGCGACATCAAAACCCGTCTCAACAAGCGGCACGCGCAAGTCATGCTTCAGATAGCGCAGCCGATCAGGCGCTAACTCTCCGCGGTTACTCTCAGCTGAGGCAAGCAATGTGTCCGACTGATCGACACCTGG
>DASQVJ010000540.1:0-6194 GCA_035640835.1 Bryobacteraceae bacterium | reverse complement strand
TCCCCCGCGGCAAGTGGCCGGACGCTGGCTATCGGATAAGCATCCCGCCTCAGTCCGGCCGCTGGCAGAAGCTGGAGATCGAAGCGCAGGGTAGCTCGGTAACAGTTCACCTCGATGGCCAACTGATAAGCGACGACAGCGCCGAACCGGCCTCTGAACGCGGCTATATCGCGCTGGGCAGCACCGGAAGTGGACGTCTGCAGGTGCGCAATATTCAGCTGAAGCCATTAGGTCTCGGCCCTATCTACAATGGCTCCGATCTGGATGGCTGGAAGTTTGTAGCGCCACCCGAACCGGAAAAGAAGGCGGATCGAAAGATCTTGAAGGTTATTCCACTTCCCAAGTCGAAGAAGAGGGTCGCCGACTGGTCGGTGAGGGCTGGCGTCATACATGTGCAGAATGGACAGGGCCAGTTGGAGACCGCCCCTCTGTATGACGACTTTGTTCTTCAGATGGATGTGCGAAGCAATGGGACGGGAGAATCCCGCCCGTCGGCTGGTGTTCTGCTGCGCGGCGAGCCTGGAAAGTATGGTAGCGGCTATGAGATCCGAGTCCACAACAAGTTCAACGGCGATCGCGCAAAACCGGCGGACGTCGGCACTGGCGGCATCTATCGCTTCCATCCCGCGCGTCGGGTGATCAGCGACGAGCGCGCTTTTTTCACCCTGACGGCTATCGCCTCCAACCGCCACCTGCAGGTCTGGGTGAACGGATATCCCGTGGCGGATTTTGAAGATCGCCGTCCTGCAGGCAATAACATTGCAAGGGAGGCGCGCCTGGGCAAGGGCCCGATCGCGCTGATGGCCGTAGACGAGACCGATGCGGATCTCCGTAATCTTCGAATTGCGTCCTTGTCGAAGCCGCCGCAGCCTGTGCCTCCGACCTCTCCGACCATTCCGACCGCTCCGCCCAGTGCCGGTCAGCAGGTCGCTCCGCCCGCGGCTCCACCTGCTCTACCTCCGACTTCAGGTGATAACACGCTGGCCCAGCAAATCGCGCAACAGAACCTGACGCAGCAGCAGGAGCAACAGAAGGAACAGCGAGTGAGTTCCCTGATGCAGCAGGCTCTGGGAGCTCGGACCCCACAGGAGAAGGTGCGCACCTACGATCAGATTCTGGCGCTCGATCCGAACAACCAGGTTGCCTACAACGCCAGACAGGATGCGCAGCAACGTATCGAGCAGGAGGAACAGGCGCGATCCGCAGGGCTCCAGCAACAGCAGAAGCAGCAGCACGAGGTTGCAAATCGCGAACAGCGGCGAAAAGAGGCGTTGCGCTTAGCCGAAGGAGCGCTGCTGCGCGGTGATTTTTCGCAGGCGCGCACGCAAGCCGGGCTGGCCGAGCAAATGGCGCCGCAGGATCCGGAAACACGCCGGTTGCTCTCACTGATCGATAACCGCCTTCAAGTGCGCAGCAGAATTCTGTATGCGGTCTTTGGAACGTCTTCTCTGTGCCTGATCGGAATGATCACGCTCTTTGTGCGAAGGCGCCGGCGAGGACATCCGGTTTTGGAAGTAGTGGACGGGATCGGTAAGGGGCAGGAAATTGTCTTGAAGGATAACGTCACACGCATCGGCGCGGTGGCGGGTGAAGGAAACGACAAGAACGATCTGGTTTTAGACGACCAAGAGCGTTCGGTCTCACGCTTTCACTGCGAAATTCATCGAATGAAGAAAAAAGTGTATATCCTCGACTGCGGCAGTTCTAACGGGACGTACGTTGATGGACGGCGGCTGCATCCTGAACAGCCTGCGAGGATCGGCAATGGATCGCGCATCCGTCTGGGTCGTAGCTGCACATTGCGCGTCGGCTATCGGCGCTAATGCCACGTAGCCCCGATCACTCGTGATAGCGCCGGGATAAATCGGCATGGAATAGTGAATGAAAGAGTCCTACGTTGGACAGGGTATCTGCAAGCTGGGTATTGAGCTGCGAAATCGTGATAGTTCAGGGGCGCCGACGGCGTCAATCAGCAAGGAAGACAACAACGCAGTGAGCATAAACGCGAGCGCACTGCGGCCCTGCGCGATGAGCGATAAGACCTTCACGAACCACAGTGGGGAGTCGTACAGCGGTGTAGTACCTGCGAAGTACCGGACACAGAGCCGGGAACGCGGGTCAAGTGGGCTGGAGCGTCTGCGCCAAGCAGCCAAAGACGCGAGTTTCGACGCTAGTATCCAACATCCGAGGTAGGAACCGTGTGAGTTAGTGCCAGCACGGGGCGGTGCGGGGTAGCTGATATTTGATACAACGAACCCGCTCAATTCCACTCATTCGGTACAAACTGACACAAAGGCCAGCAATCTATGTTGGCAATGCCTCGTCACCGCCGCGCGCGCAATCGGAGACCCGCAAAGAAAACCAGACCCACAGCTGGAAGGAACGCCGGCTCGGGGACAACGGCTGTCGGATCCTCTACCGTAACAAACGCTCCCGATCCGATCCCTGAAAGCAGATTTCCGTCGGGAGTGCTGAGCCATATCGAGATCAGCTGAACAGACGTCCCGCCTTCTTGCAGCGCCGTAAGTACGATCGACGCGAGCCGGAACTCGCCTGTCTGCACCGCGGCAAGCTCCGCAGCCGATACCAGTCCGGTCTCCACTACTGCGACCGCGTTCGGCCCAACCCTCGACGCCTGAAGCGAAAACGGGGCACCGAGGAACCGGTCAAAGACAATCTGATCGGGCCGAACAATCTGGTCATAGGCTACATCTGGAAATCAGCCGATTATCCTTGGTTCAACGCATGGCAGCACCTGGAGAACGGCAGACCGGCTGCTCGTGGCCTTGAATTCGGGACCCCGGGATTACTTGAGCCCTTTCCGGTATTGGTCAGGCAGGGCAGGATCTTCGATCGTCCAATCTATTGCAGTTGTTCGAGCATGGAGGCAAGGCCGATCGGACGCTCAGCATGAGAGTCGGCGACCTTTTCCCGGATTACCGGCACATTAGACGTGAATCGGGCTGAGGTGCGTGCTTCCCGACGCGAGCACGGCGCGCACCAGGACCTCCGCATACGTGGCGACATGATCCGTGCCGGCGGAACCAGCGTTGAATCGAATCACGTCACTGTGGCCGGGAGTAACATAAAACGGCTCGCCCGGAGCTACCAGAACTCCCCCCATAGCGGCGTGCTCGATAACTTCCGTCGCGTCCACACTCGAGGGCAGATGAACCCAGATATTGGCGCCATCGCATCCCGGCCAGGTGCTCAGTCCCGGCGACTGCGAACCGTTGATTACGTTCGCGGCGCGGATGCGGCGGATTTCATATTCGTTCCGGGCACGTTCCATCCAATCATCCAACTCAGGATCGCGCAACACATGCGCGAGAACCCGCTGCAGGAGACGTGAGGTCCAGCCGTCGGCGTGACTTTTGGCTTCGCGCATGAGATTAGCCAGACGAGGCCGCGCGACAGCAACCGCAACGCGCAGATCGGGTGCGATCGATTTGGAATAAGAACGCAGGTAGAGAACGCGATCTTCAAGCCGCGGATCTCCTAGAAGCGACCCCGGTCCCTGTTGTGCGATGCCGCTAAACTGATCATCTTCAATGGCGATGACATCGCGGTATTCGTGCAGCACATCGGCGAGCGCGGCCAGCCGCCTTCGGGACCACGATGCCCCCGTGGGATTATGAGCGCGAGGCGTCAACAACACCGCCTTCGCCTTTGCTTCAAGCGCTGTTGCGAGCGACTCAGGAAGCGCTCCCTCTTCGTCAACAGCAACTCCAATCAGCCGCACGCCCGCGCGCTCCCAGGTGTCGAACACGGTCGGATAGCCAGGTTCCTCCACCGCGATGACGGAGTTCTCTGGTCCCCAGAGTCCGGCGACGACTTCGGCCGCAAGCATGAGGAACTGCTGTGCCGAGTCTCCAATCACCAGGTTGCCTTCCCTTGCGGCAATTCCGTCCTTCTCAAATCGGGCGAGGATCTGAACAGACAGTTCTTCCAGAGGTTCCACGGAGGCATATTGCAGGTCCGCAGAGTTTACGCCGTCCATCGCCCGAGCCCAATGACGTTGAAGTATCCGGAGCGGAAGCAGCGCGGGATCCGGCCGGCCCGTACTGCAGTCCTTCGCATCAGGGAACCGAGTTCTGAGGCGCATCGCGGAGTTCACCAGTGCCCGTCTACGCCATGGAACGGTTCCCGCTTTACGCAAATGGCCTCCGACGAACCGTGGTAAGCGGGCCTGGTCGCGACTCGTCTCTGCACCGTTGTTGCCGCGGATGAAGGTTCCTCTGCCGGTCTCCCCCTGAATCAGACCTCGTTCCGCCAGAAGTCTGTAGGCGGAATTGACAGTCGTCATGCTGACGCCCAACATGGACGCCGTCTGCCGTACCGTCGGCAATCGCTCGCCAACGCTTATCTGGCTTGAAGCGATGGCGTCCGAGATCGCGTTCGCGACCTGCTCATATCTCATCGCGCCCGCCGCCTGGAGAACTTGGTCTCTTGTCAGCTTCAACATTGTTCTGGCATTGTTATCATAGCCGAGCCGTTCGAAACCTCAAAGAATAATCTTGACGGCACACAAAAACGCGGATATGCTTGCGCCGTGGTGTTCCCGAGTCGGAATTCCTGCGTTGCGCTTCAGTGGAGCAGATCGAGATTGCTCCGGAGCAATCTGAGCTGCGTGTTACTCCTCGCTGCCGCCTCGCTCGCTGCCGCCGATCTCCCTCCTGATCCTGTTCCAGGCAAGCTCCGTGTCCTGATTGTGACCGGCGGGCACGCTTTCGAAGAAGCTCCGTTCTTTGCGATGCTCGATCGCATGCCGGAGGTGGTGTGGCGGCATGCGCGTTATGGCGAGGATGCGGAACAGTGGCTCAGTCCGGGCATGAGCCAGAGGTACGACGCTTTGCTGTTTTACGACATGAACCAGCAATCGGGACCTGCCACGGCAGCTTTGAAACAAATGCTCGAGGGAGGGAAGCCGGCCGTGTTTCTCCATCACGCGCTCGGTTCGTATCCCAGATGGCCAGAATACTCTGAACTGCTCGGCGGCAGAGCCTACTTCGGCGGCGACAAAATTCCCGGAGTGCCCAACACGAAGTTTCTGCACGACGTGTGGGTGCATGTGAAGGTCGCGGACACACACCACCCCATCACGAAGGGTCTTCGCGACTTCGACATCTACGATGAGACCTACAAGAACTACGCTGTGCTTCCAGGCTCGCACGTGCTGCTCGAAACAGACCACCCGACGAGTGACCGGGCGATCGGGTGGGCGCATACGGCGGGGAAATACCATGTGGTCTATCTTCAGCCGGGTCACGGACCTCAGATCTTTTCGCACCCGGTCTTCGAAACGATTGTCCGCCGCTCGCTGCTGTGGACGGCTGGGCGCCTGGAGTGAATGCCATGAAAGTCGTTGCCGTGGCGGGAGCTTTCGATGTGAAGGGCAGCGATTATCGCTTCCTCATCGACCAGATCCATTGGCATGGTGTGGAGACGCTGTCGATTGACTTCGGCGTGCTCGCGGATCCGCCTTTCATTCCGGAAATCTCGAGCACCGAGGTAGCGCGGGCGGGAGGCGGCAACCTCGACGAGTTGCGGGCAAGGCGCGACAAGACGGCTGCCATGCGCACGATGACAGACGGTTTGCGATCTGTGGTTAGCCGCTTGCAGCGCGAGGGAAGGATCGACGGTGCTTGCGGCATGGGAGGTACAGGCGGGACGGCTGTTCTGAGTGCCGCGTTTCGTGAGTTGCCTCTCGGCTTTCCAAAACTCGTGGTATCCACTGTTGCTGGAACGGATGTTTCCGCGTACGTTGGCGCCCGTGACATCACGATGATGCCGTCGATTGCGGATATCGCCGGCATCAACCGAATCAGCAGAAAAATCTACACGAATGCGGCAGCCGCGATTTCCGGCATGGTGGCTGCTGGAGGCGCGTGCGAAGAATCCGACCGGCCGCTTGTTGCCACATCGATGTTCGGCAACACGACGGCGTGTGTTGACAGAGCACGCGGCGTGCTTGAAGCGCATGGGTTTGAAGTACTCACGTTCCATGCGACCGGTCTCGGTGGACGTCTTATGCAGAGCCTTGCATCCGACCGTCTTGTGTGCGCTTTGCTGGATTTAACAACAACTGAACTTGCAGACGAAGTGTGTGGTGGCGTGTTCACGGCGGGTCGCGATCGTGTTCGACTCGGCGCGCACAGTCCTATTCCGGTTGTTCTCGCTCCGGGATGTGTGGA
>DASQVJ010000539.1:0-2688 GCA_035640835.1 Bryobacteraceae bacterium | reverse complement strand
GTCTGCGCGAATCTGGCGAACTTGGTAATGGCTCGCGCCGGTTCACGCAGACGTGAATTTGTAGTGCGCGCTGCTCTTGGCGCCACCCGCGGCAGGCTGCTCCGGCAGGCGCTAACCGAAGGTGCGGTGATGTCCGGAGCCGGTGGCATTCTGGGCCTGTGGTTAGCCGGCGCTGGTGTGCGCGCCCTGATCCGTGCGTACCCGACCAGCGTCCCGCGGACGAGTGAGCTCACAATCGATTTGCCCGTTTTGCTGGTTGCGCTTGGCCTCTCGACTGGGACGGCCCTGCTTGTTGGACTCGTGTCGCTCGGGCGCGGGAGAACGACTAGCATGGTCACTGCGCTGAAGGAGGGTGCAAGGGGCACCAGCGGCGCCTGGCGTCACTACGCCCGTCGTGGACTCGTGGTAGCCCAAGTCGCTTTCGCGGTGATGTTGGTTATCGGAGCGGGTTTGCTAGTTCAGACGGTCTACAACCTCACGAGGATTGATGCAGGATTTGACCGGTCGCGGCTGGTGACATTCTCCATGACATTGCCAATGGCGAATTCAGATCCCGACACACGCGCGCAGGCATATCAACGCGTTCTCGAAAGGCTTCGCTCCGTACCAGGCGTGTTGGGAATGGCTGCCATGTCGGGTCTGCCGCCGAATCGAACTCCAGATGCGATCGCTACTCCGATCGAGAACTACAGCTCCTACGATGGAAAGCCCTTCGAGATCATCGACTACTACCAATTCGTCATGGGCGACTATTTCAGGACGATGGGCATCCCGATCGTCGCCGGCCGCGGCTTCGAGCGAACCGACGCCGCATCGCGAGGCAAGGTGGCGATCGTCAATGAGACTCTGGCGAAAAAGATCTGGAAGGGGCAGAACCCGATTGGCGAGCGTCTGCGCCCTCCGGGTGGGTCGTTTGGCGCGAGCGATGATGTCTGGCATACGGTGATCGGAGTAGCCAAGGACGTCAGGCAGCGCGGGGTGGAGCGCCCGGCAGGAACTGAACTTTACGTATCGCTTGACCAGCACGGCGTCTCTCCGCCGAGTATGAATGTGGTGATGCGGACGACGCTGCCACCGGCCGCACTGTCAGGGACGATCGAGCGAGTGGTTCGGGAACTGGACGCCGCGGTTCCCGTCGTGCGGCTTCGCGACATGGATTCGGTGTTCGCCGAATCGATTCGCCGGCCGAGACTCCTGGCGCAGCTATTGGGCGCTTTTGCCGGACTGGCGCTGCTACTGGCAGCCATCGGCACTTACGGTGTGCTCTCTTACATGGTGACGGAGCGCCGGCGCGAGATCGGCATTCGGGTCGCCCTTGGTGCAGCTCGCTCCCACGTGCTCACCCAGATCCTGAAACAAGGCCTTCAGGTGACCGTGATGGGTCTCACCATTGGCCTCGCAGGCGCGCTTGCTTTAAATCGACTGATTGCGTCGCTGCTGTTTGGAGTGCAACCGACAGATACCCTGACGATCGCGCTTGTGATCGCGACGATTACGGCGGTGGCGGTGATCGCCAGTTGGCTGCCGGCGTGGCGCGCATCGCGCCTAGACCCGAACGTCGTGCTCAGAGATGAGTAACAGCCGAGAACGCTCTTACGCCATACTGCTACTTCGCTGGGTGGATCGTCGCCAGACGGAAGCTGAGGCCTTGGAACGGCTTCCGGAAGGTTGCCTTGAAGACCGGACCGATTACCCGCGATCAACGGCGTAGTGTTTACGATCCCGCCCGATGTGTCTCATTCACCCGAATATCACCCGGTCAATACTGAAACGCCAGCTCAGATAAGAACCCATAACACACCAGAAGCTCCAGTTGGACTCGAGTGAGCAGGATCCCAAACCGCGCGACACCGCGCCTCAATGAACGGCCATCCCGCCGCGGCCACGCACATTCTTCAGGAGGAGCAGCAGCGGAAGACAGAGGAAACAAATCAAAGCCAGGTAATGAAAATCGTCCACGTACGACCAAAGCTGCGCTTGGCCGCTCAATGTGTTGTCGAGCAAAGCATAGGCCCTCTCGAGTGGTGTGGCCGCTCCCGCATGGGCTTCCGTGATCTGCTGCAATCCTCGGAGCGATCTCTGTACCGCAGGGTTCGATCCGTAAAGGTGCTCAACCAGTTGGGTGCGATGCACCTGTTGCCGCCGCTCCAGCAGCGCACTCAGGACGGAGATTCCAATACTCCCGCCAATGTTGCGAACAAGGTTGTAGATCGCACTCGCTTGGCCGATGCGCTCTACCGGCAGAGTTCCCATTGCCGTTGTCGCCAGAGGCGGAAAGATGAACCCGACGGCGAAACCGGTGAGCACGATCGGAACAAGAAGCGATTGCGGCCCGATTTGCAGGTCAATGTTCGAGAGCCACAGGGAGGATATCCCACACAGCGTGAACCCACCGAACAGCAGCCAGCGATTGTCGACACGCGACGAGAGATATCCGACGCAGAACATTGCGGCGATCGATCCAAGGCCTCGGGGACTCACGGCCATTCCGGCGTTTTCCGCGGGATAGCCTAACAGGGTTTGAAAGAAAAGCGGGAGAATCGTCACTAAGCCGTAGATGATGCAGCCGAAGAGCGAGATCATCACGCAGCCTCCCGCGAAATTGCGGTCGGCTAGCGTGCGAAGCTCCACGATCGGCCGAGCCGTTCGCAACTCTCGAATCAGGAACAACACAAATGAAACAGCAAT
>DASQVJ010000538.1:0-6294 GCA_035640835.1 Bryobacteraceae bacterium | reverse complement strand
CGGCGAGGCAGCTCAGACCGCCCAAAGCAAGCCTGGAGACAAGGGCTCCGACCGGCCGGGCCAGGAAGACGCCAAGAGCGGCGTGGGTAAACAGGACGGCGCGAAGGATGTGCGTGAAGCCGAACAATTGGCGGCGATGGGCAAGATCAGCGAGCTCATCGGCAAGCGCTCGGCTCAGCTAACAGGCGAGATGACGGTCGAGGTCTCGTCGGGGAATCAGCAGTTGCGCACGAACTACACGCAGCGTTCCGCAGATCATAGCGACCTCGGAGCCGAAGCCGCGCGCAACGAGATCCCGCTCATGTATCAGCCCTACGTGCAGCGCTATTTCGAGGAAGTCCGAAAGCTGAAGCGCTAGCGATCACTTCGCCGTGCTTTGCCCACTCTCAGCAACGATCTTGGCGGCCAGAGAGTTCACCACCTGTGCTTCGTTGCGAGCAACCTCGTAGTACGCACTCCGCAGAACCTGATCCTTGCGGTTCAACATAAGCTCACGGATGCTCTGTTGCACCTGTGGATCATTGAGCTCGCGTTGCCCGGCCGGTTCGCGTGACTCGAGCTTGAGGATTCGGAACTCATTTCCAGAACGGATGATCTTCGACATCTGACCAGGCTGCATGCCAGCGATCATCTTCCGGAACTCGGGATTTGCCTTCTCGAGCGCGGACTCGTTGACGAAGCCGAGGTCGCCGCCACTTGCAGAACTCGGGTCCTCGGAGAAGTTCTGCGCGAGCATCTTGAAGTCCTCGCCCTGACGCAGGCGTGCTTCGAGAGCTGTGATCTTGGTGGTCGCCTGTTGCTCATTCTGAGCTTTATCGTTCTTCAGATTGCGAACATTCGGATCCGGCTGAGTCGTCACTACGATCTGCAGCAAGTGATACTGCGGCTCGGCGAGATTGAAGTTAGCTCGGTTGTTCTTGTAGAACTCGGCGATTTCTTTGTCGGAGATGGAGATCTTCGAGGTGATCTCGCGGTTGAAGAGTTTCTGCACACTTAGCTCGCGGCGGATCTGGGCCTTGAGGTCGGGCACCGTCATCTTGCGGGCATCAAGCTGTTTTTGAAACTCCTCCTGTGTATACGGCGCTTTCAGCTCGTTAAACTTCTGCTCGACGTCTGCATCGGCCGCCATCAGCCCAAGCTTCTCGGCACGCTGCAGCATGATCTCGTTGTCGATCAGACTGCGCAAAATCTCGAGCTTGTGCGACGTCATCTGGTCGCCTGCCGGGCGATCAGGCGAACCCGAAAACTGCAGGTTGTATTGCTTGTCGAGCTCGGCGTATGTGATGGGACGACCGTTTACAGTAGCTGCCACGTCAGCAGGGATGCTCTTCTTGCATCCGCCGACAATGGCCATAAGGACAAGCACCACCACAGGCGTGAGCGCTTTCATCGAGGCTCTCATGATAACAGGGAAACTCTATTTTTAAACAACGTCAGAAGCCTCGCCAAAGCGCTTGGTTGCAACGCCAGGAGCGATATTTCGCAGCAAGCCGGATAAAACACTCCCGGGTCCGACCTCCAGACACTCGGTCACGCCGACCTCAACAAGGTGCCTCATCGACTGAGTCCACAACACCGAGTTCGAGATCTGCTCGATGAGCCCTGCGCGGGCTTCATCGCCAGACCGAATCTCTCGAGCCTGCCAGTTGTTCACCAGAGGCGCCGAGAGGTCGGCGAAGGTTGTGGCCTCGAGAAGCGGACGCATCCTCTCCTGGGCCGTGCACATGAGCGAGCAATGGAACGGAGCGCTGACCGGAAGAGGCACAGCGCGCTTGGCGCCGGCCGCCTTGGCAAGGTCCATTGCTCTTTGGACGGCGCCCGCGTGTCCCGCGATTACAACTTGATCAGGCGAATTGAAGTTGGCCGCCGAGACGACCTCACCTTGAGCGGCCTCCGCCAGAATATCGTCAAGCTTGCCGTCAGGAAGTTTGAGCAGAGCGGCCATCGCGCCGACGCCTTGCGGCACAGCCTCCTGCATGAACCGACCGCGCTGGCGCACGAGACGAACGGCGTCAGTGAACTCGAGCGCGCCGGCCGCCACCAGCGCCGAGTACTCACCCAGGCTATGGCCGGCAACGTAATCCGGCCGCTCGCCACGACTCTCGAGAACTCTGAGAGCCGCGACGGATGTGGTGAGGATCGCCGGCTGGGTATTTTCCGTGAGCTTCAGGGCGTCCTCGGGGCCTTCGAAGCAAAGCTTCGAAAGCTCGAACTCGAGGGCTTCATCGGCAGCTTCGAAGACCGCGCGGGCTTCTGGAAAGGACTCGGCGAGGCTACGGCCCATCCCGGCGAACTGGGAGCCCTGGCCGGGGAACAGGAAGGCCTTTTTTGGCATGAACTTTCGATTCTAGCCTTTTTTGCCGAAACGAAGCCAAATCCCGTAAGTCTCGCTGTCTGTTATACTTGACGGAAGCCTATTAAGGTGTTTGCGGGTTCTCGTCCTCCCGCAGAGGTGGGGAATTTTGACATCTGCAGCTAACGTGTAGGGCGGTAATCTGAAGGCAAGGTAACCTTTGCTGCTACAGGCATCGTAGTTATAAGTTCTGGAGACTCATCCCGTTGCGCTTATCTGAAATCTGCGTCCGCCGACCCGTCTTCGCCTTCATGCTCATCCTCTTCATGGTGGTCATGGGGGTGTTTAGCTTTAACGACTTAGGTGTCGATCTATTCCCACGCAGCGATCCGGCAACGGTGACGGTGCAGGTCCGCCTCCCTGGCGCGAGCCCGGAGGAGGTGGCGTCGCAGGTGGTCCTTCCTCTCGAAGAAACGATCGCGTCGGTGAGTGGCATTGAGGAAATGCGCGCGATCATAACGGAGGGGAATGCGCGCGTGATGATCACCTTTGTCCTCGAGAAGGACATCGGTGAAGCGGCTGAGGACGTGCGCGAGAAGGTTCAGGGCGCGTTGCGCAAATTGCCACCGAACGTTTTGCCACCGGTGGTGATGAAGGCGGACCCGGACAATGATCCGGTCGTGACGCTCGCGATCAGTGGTGACCGTAGTCCGCGCGAGTTGACGGAGATTGCGGACAAACAGATTCGTCGCGCGCTGGAAACGGTGGATGGAGTGGCCGGCGTGGATATCTCGGGTGGGCGGAGCCGGCAGATCAATTTGTTCCTTGATTTGGACAAACTGAATGCCTACCGTCTGAGCGCACAGGATATCCAGCAAGCGGTTCAGACCGAGAATATCGAAGCTCCAGGCGGCCGCATTGTTCGTGGCCCGACGGAACTCGGCGTCCGCACGCTTGGCCGTGTCGAGCACGTTGAAGAGTTCAACAACATCATCATCAAGAACGTCGGAGGCGTGCCGATTCGATTGCGGGATGTCGGATACGCAGAAGATGGCACGGCCGAGAAACGCACGTTTGCGTATTATCAGGGCAAAGCTGCCGTGATCGTTGACGTTCGGCGGCAGACAGGCACCAACACGGTCGCGGTGGTCGATGCGGTTCAGCACAAGCTGAAGGATCTGAATAACCAGCTGCCGTCGGGCGTGAAGGTGAACATGCTCAAAGAGCAGGCCACCTACATCAAGAACTCTGTAAAGGCGTTGGAGGAGCACCTGGTTCTCGGCAGTTTGCTGGCCTCCATGATCGTGTTCCTGTTCATCAGGAACTGGCGCATGGTGCTGATCAGCTCGATCGCGATTCCGACTTCGATCATCGCGACGTTCACCGCGATGCGCATGATGGACTTCACCTTGAACTCGATGACGCTGCTCGGGCTAACCCTTGCGGTCGGCATCGTGATCGACGACGCCATCATCGTTCTCGAGAACATTTATCGGTACATCGAAGAGAAAGACATGGCCCCGGTGGAGGCGGCGATTCACGCGACACAAGAGATCGCGCTCGCGGTTTTGGCAACCACGATTTCGCTGGTGATCATCTTTGTGCCGATCGCCTTCATGCAGGGTTATGCGAAGCGCTACATGTTACAGTTCGGTTGGACCATGGCGATCTCGATTCTGGTCTCGATGTTGGTGGCGTTTACGCTCACACCGACTTTG
The DNA here is from genome assembly GCA_035640835.1 of Bryobacteraceae bacterium. Taxonomy (GTDB): domain Bacteria; phylum Acidobacteriota; class Terriglobia; order Bryobacterales; family Bryobacteraceae; genus DASQVJ01. The sequence continues at coordinate 2,283 of DASQVJ010000538.1, read as the reverse complement.
AGCGCCCGGCTGCTGAGGAGGAAACTGGGCCCCGACGGGCAACATCACCCGCATGCACATGAGAACACCTGGCTCGATCGGGGCTATGTTCGCATGCTCGACTGGTCGCTCGCACATCGCTGGGTAATCATCGCGGTGTGCCTGGCTGTTTTCGGGTCCACGTTCATTCTGAACAAGTACATTGGGCGTGACTGGATGCCACAGGAAGACCAGAGCGAACTCTCGGTCATGATCGAGCTTCCGGAAGGGTCGTCGGTGGAAGCGACGGAGAAAGTCGCAACGGAGATGGTGAAGAAGCTCTCCACCATACCCGGCGTAGCCAGAGTGATCCCGCAGAGTTCCCCCCAGATGGATCGCGTCACATTCGGGAACATCACGCTACTGTTGAAACCGCAAGAAGAACGAGAGGACATCATCGCAATGGGCCAGAGGGTGCGCATGGCTCTGCGCGAATGGGCCTATACGAGGCCACGCGTTACGTTTCCGAACGCTCTCGGTGGACGTGATACGTTTGCGCCGATCCGGGCTCAGCTCCTTGGAGCGGATATCAACACGCTTGTGCCGCTCGCCCGAGAGATCAGTGCGGCGATGATGCGTGAGCCTGCGCTGGCGGATATCAAAGCGAATCTGAACCTCAATAATCCCGAGCTACAGGTGAACATCGACCGGCAATTGGCGTCGGACCTGGGCGTGCGAGTGTCGGATGTGGCCGGCGCGGTTCGTCTGTTGATGTCGGGTGAGGACGAGATCTCGACGTTCAAGGAAGGATCCGAGCAGTATCCCGTTACCATGCGGCTCTTACCGGGACAGAGGGACGATCCAAACGCATTGAGCCGTTTGTTGGTGCCGTCTGCAAAGCAGGGGTTGATCCGGCTGGATTCGATCGCGAAGTTGGAGCGAGGGCTTGGGCCGAGCCGTATCGACCGATTCAACCGGCAGTTCGCGGTGGGTCTCTACGGCAACATCGCTCCGGGACACTCGCTTGCCGAAGGGGCGGAGGCTGTTCAACGAATTGTGAATGAAACGGGCTTGCCCAAGGGCTATCAAATGAGCTTCTCGGGGCAGGTGAAGATTCTCGAAGAGACCACAGCGAACATGTTGCTCGCCTTTGCGCTGGCATCGGTCTTCATGTATATGGTCCTGGCGGCGCAGTTTGAAAGCCTGGTGCACCCGTTCATCATCCTGCTGACCCTGCCGCTGTCGATTCCGTTTGCGCTGTTGTCGCTGATTGCGACCGGTCGTACGTTGAATCTGTTTAGTGCGCTCGGCGTACTGCTTCTGCTCGGCATCGTAAAGAAGAACGGAATTCTGCAGATCGACTATATGAACCGGCTGCGGGATGAGGGTTGGAAGCTGAAGGATGCGATCCTTGAAGCGAATCGGGTGCGACTGCGGCCGATTCTGATGACGACGCTGTCGATTGTGGCGGGTTTGATCCCGACGGCAATTGGCGTGGGTGCGGGGGCATCGCAGAGGTCGGCGATTGCGGTGACGATTATCGGCGGGCAAACGCTGTGCTTGTTGCTGACGCTGCTGGTGGTGCCAATAGGGTATGCCTACGTCGAGGAAATCCGAGGGTACATGGCGCGGCGCAAGCAGGCGAAGCAGGCGGTGGTCGCGTCGCCGGCGATGGGCGATTGACGGCTTGCTCGGTGTCCAAGGCTAAGAGGCGCCCGGGCGAGTGATGGAACTCGGCGTCTCGTTTGGTTGTCAGGTGTGAATCGTATGCTCTGAATCCGGCATACGTGCCGCGGGGATCCGAAGCTTCTTTCGAGGATCTGCTGCGCGACGCACGCCATGCTCTGCAAATCGTACGAACCAGACCCGGGTTCACCGCTGCGGCTTTGCTTTCGCTCGCTCTCGGCATCGGCGCAAATACCGCAATCTACAGTGTGGTCAACTCCGTCCTGATCCGGCCGCTCGCGTATCCCGAATCGGACGCTCTGGTTGGCGTGTCCCACACGCTCGTGATTCACGAGTAGGTTTTTGACGACGCCCAGCTCTCGCCGGGCATGTACGCCGCCTGCAAGGAGAACGCAGAAGCCTTCGAAAGCTTCGGCGTCTGGACTTCCGGAGCGGCGACGGTGACCGGGATGGGAGATCCGGAGCAGGTAACGACGGTGACCGCAACCCAGGGCGTTCTTCCCACACTACTGCTCACCGCGAACCGCCCCGTCCCTCACACGATGAACCAGGGACGTGTGCGCGTAGAAGTGCCCACAGTGGAAGTCCACGAAATTGTGGCCCTCGACCTTAGCTGACGTCGGCGAGGTTGAAGCGTTC
>DASQVJ010000537.1:0-6940 GCA_035640835.1 Bryobacteraceae bacterium | reverse complement strand
TAATGACAACAAGTGTGACAAAAATATAGGATCTTGCCAGGAATCGTGGCGGAAATTGTCACGATTCCTGGCCAAAGGACCCGCGATACCTTTGAGAATCAACACAGGCCGATGTCATCTACTCTGGCAACCTACAGCGGCGAAACAGGAGGGCGAAAGTATCAGCCCAGCGCTTGGCGAACTTGATGACGTCGTCGCTATTGGCTTGCCAATTCATTTCCTCAATGCTCGCGCTGCTATCAAGAGCTAGCACTCCGAGACGCTCCTCACTCAACTCTGATCTTGTTCCCACATCGACGTTGAAAATCGGAACACAGAGACCAGCTTTACGGTCGAGTCTGACTTGGGCTTGCAACTCTGGCCGACTCCTTAGCCCGAATTCCGGCAAACGGCCGACGAGGATGCCGCGTCTCGACCAAGCTCGGCCGGCCAAGCCTTCCTGGAGCGTTAACTCCAGCTCGGAATCTTTATCCTCCAGAGCGAACGTATGAAAAATGACTTTCAACTTATTGGCGGAGACTGGGAGGAAGATGGCTGCACGTGGGTCGGCTGTCCCAAGTTCGGACAGAGACGCGACGCACATGCTCTGCAGAAGCGGCTTAACGATTCTTTCGGGCACATATTGCGAGCGAACGAACTCCACTTCTGTTTGAGCCACAGCCACGGCACTGCTGGATTCGATGTCGAGGAAATCGGCTGCTGCTTTCTCACCAGCTTCGATGAGGTCGTTCTGCTGGTCAGGCTTGAGGTTGAAGTCCAAAACGTCGATGGATTCGGGAACAGCGATCTCAACTCGGCCCACTCGGGAACTCAGCCCTTTGAGAATCGTGTCGTGCGATTGAATCGCGGACGTAAAGAGCCGTCCGGCAAATTCGGTAATGCACATACGGTGCTCTGGCACGCGGGACTTCCACATCAGATCGAAGGCGATCACTGGAACCCTTCGAGTCCGAAGTTCTTCGTTGAAGGCGAAGGTCGGGAGATTACAACTGAGTCCCCCGTCCGTCATGATCTGATCTCGGATCTCCTCCGCCCAGAAGAAGAATGGAAAGGAGGAGGAAGCGGAGACAGCCTTGACGACGCTAATGTTGTGAGTTTCGAGTTCGGAATGTGTCGACTGCCCACGCTGCGAACAGAACATCACTGGCCTGGAGGAAGAAACATTGGTCGCAAAGATACGAAGCGGCAGGCCGCCCATCGCCTCAAACTCGTCGAACGTCGTCTCGGCGGTGAAAGCCGGCAACTTACTCTGAATCTGCTCCAGAACAAATTTTTCGAGCTTGCGTTTAGGAACAACTCCGAGCCACCAGTTGAAACACATAAGAGTCGTGAGACCCACTGCTCCTCCAGCGAGAACGGTTCCGTGCGACGCTAAGCCAAACCTGGTCGTTAGATCCGATTGCCAACCGGGCTCGAGGAGGCGCCAGAAATAGATCAACAGCACTCCTATGGAGGCCACTATGGCGAGGGCCCGTACGAGAACCCACTTCGACCTCGGCAACCTTGCATGCATTCGTAAAGGCGTCTCGACACAACGGACCGCTAGGGTTTGCAGAAGCTGGGTCACGTGTCTTTCTGGTCCGACCAGTGATTTCAGCGGAGTGTTTCGGAGAGCAGCGATCATTTCGTCCGGAGTCATTCCGGCCGCAGCAATGGCTGCGACAATGCTCCCCGCCGAAGTACCCGCGAACCCAATGAACTTGTATTGTTCCGGAGCCGTCTTCAGTGCTGCGGCGTGGGCAATACCGGCGACACCACCCCCGTCAAAAACTGCGTAAGCGTCCCATTTCCGTTTTGCTTCTGCCATGCGCACCCCTCCACAATATGTAAGGCGAATAGCATAACAGGGGCTTCTCCCTCCCGGTCAGTTACCCGCTGTTGAGGATATTTGACATAGAACAAGTCCGAACTGGCTAAGGTGGCCGTCTGATTGATGAGACCAGTCTTCTCTGCGATACTGCGGAGGCTTAGTCTCATTCTGGCCGTGAAAACAACGTACACAACCCTCGCCTGCTTTGTGTTTCCCGCTTTGCTCTCGGCGCAGGTGATGGTGCCTTCGCGCATCAATCGTCCACCCAAAGCCATGGCGGCCGGCACCGAGCTGAAAGCTCTGGACGTTGGTGAAGATGAGCCCGGATGTAAGGACTCCACCTTGCTTCCGCGCGTTGCCGGCTGCAGCATCCTGCAATGCGGCTCTAAGGCGGACGAACCTGTCGAGCTGGCGATCGGACTCGAGTCGGACGGTGAAGTGCGGAAAGCCCAGGCGGATGGAGATAGCGAAATGGTCTACTATCTCTGCCCGACAAAGGTGACCCATCAGACGATCGTGAAGCACACGCAGGATGTGCTGGCGAAGTCGGGCTATCTGGTGTTGTTCAACGGGTCGGATGAAGATGGTCCGCTGGTGGCTGCGCGCAAGGGTGTCCATTGGGTTCAGGTGAACACCTACACGTATGACGGAAAAGCGGCATACGTGCAGACGCTCTTTAAGCCCTCGCCTGAAGAGACCATCACGGCGGATGCGTTTGAAGAACAGCTCGGCAAGAACGATCGGGTTGTGTTGACGGGACTCCAGTTCCAGGAAGGCAAGCTCGATTTGACGCCCGAGGGCGAAAAGGTATTGAGTGAAGTCGCGCGGGTGCTGGCGAAGCAGCAGAAGTTGCGTCTGCTGGTGGAAGCGCATGCAGGCGACGGTCCGGACAAGACAACGAATGCGTCCCTATCGGAGCAGCGGGCGGCCTCCGTCCTCTCCTGGTTGAGCGCGCACGGCGTCGCACAGGACCGGTTGGCGGCGGCTGGACGCGGCGACTCCATGCCATCGCCTGAAAGCACGCAGAGAATCGAAGTCATCAAGCAGTGAACCGGCGCCTCCTGGCCGCGGGCCTTGCCAGTGGCGTGGTGTGGGCTCTCCTTGCTTAACTATCGCAGACGACTTCTCCTCTTCCCTTCTCGATTTTTGCGTTGTGTTTGGGCGGCTGCGTCGTCTGCTGGCTGTTTGGCTGGCGGACGGCGGAGAGAGAGTCCAGCGCGCGCACTGTCGTCGGGTTTGCGCTGCTATTTCGCCTCTGCGGATTCTTCGGCGCGCCGATCTACGAGGACGACTGGAATCGATACCTGTGGGATGGGCGCACGATGGCGACCACAGGCAATCCGTATGGCAAGGCTCCCGAACAGTGGTTCGGAGAGGAGTTGCCGGAGCCCTTCGACGATGTCCTGGGCCGTATCAACTTCCCGGGAATCCCCACCATATACGGGCCGGTCTGCCAGTTCAGTTTCCTATTGGCTTACTGGATGGCTCCTGGCCGATTGTGGTCGCTTAAGCTGGTCTACCTGCTCGCGGATCTCGCGCTGATGGTGCTGGTGTGGAATCGCACTCGGAGCCCTGCGAAGCTGCTGCTCTACAGCTGGTGTCCGCTGGTCATCAAGGAAGTCGCGTTTACCGCACATACCGACGTGCTGGCCGCCTTGTTTCTAACGGCCGCTGTGTTGATGGCCGAGCGGTACGCGATCTCATCCGGGCTGCTGTTTGGGACGGCAATCGCGTCGAAGATCTCAATGGTCGCGTTCGCTCCGCTGCTGCTCGTGCAAGGGAAGTATTTGAGGGCCGGCTTAGGCGTGATGGCGGCTTTGACGCTCTGGTACGCACCCTTCTTGTTAACGGGCGCTACGGAACGCGATGGTCTGCAGGCGTTCGCGAGCCACTGGGAGTTCAACAGTACGGGTTACTGGGTGCTGCAAAAGCTGTTTGGCGACTTGGGCGGTGTGGCCGCGGGGGTTTTGTTCTTAGGTTTCGTGGCGTTCGCTCTATTCAAGAAAAGACAGTGGCTTCGGCCAGATGTTCTGGTGGCGGTCTTTTTTGTGCTGGCACCGGTGGTGAATCCCTGGTATCTGCTGGTGCTCGCTCCCCTGGTCGCCTTGCAGCCGAGCACTTGGGGAATGGCGGCTTTGAGCTCGGTTTTATTGAGCTACGCGACCTTTGGGAACTTGCAGCTAGCGGGACAAGGACTGTTCGATCATCCATGGTGGGTCAGGCTTCTGGAGTGCCTGGTGATTGTGGCGGCGATTGCCTGGGACAATCGCCGCCGTGGTGCTTAGCGGAAGTGAGGCAGGCGGAACGGTAAGGTGTAGCTGATGCTCGCGGCGTAGATTCGCTTCAGACCGACGTTGCGGCCGTGGAAGATTTTGCCATAGTTGAAGCCGACTGACAGGTCATCACGGACGCGGTAGCTGACGCCGAGGTCGACCGCATCGAAGACTTTCTTTGTAGCCGGGAACTGCGACGGCTGGAAGTAGGCTGAGTATCGAGGAGCCGTGCCGACGATGTCCACACCATTAATTGAGCGGCTGGTGTTGTACACAGCGGTCCAGGTGAGCCGCTTAATGCTGCTCCCGACACCCGCGGAACCAAAAGCATCCTGAGGGACCGGATTCGTTCGGACGCGATAGCCGGCCTCCAAGAAGGTGAAGAAGTTTGCAGGCAGGCTCCAGCCCATGAGCACTGAGCCGAGACCGCCCGATGCACCGTCTCCAGGCGACCAGTTGCCAACGCGGGTCAGGTTGTAGCTGCCGGCGATGACAGCTGCACCACGAAGAGTGAGAGCCCAACGCTCACCGGTCTTCATCTGGTAGCGCAGACCGATCGTCGAGTCCGTGACGCCGTCGAGGCTGTTTCCACGGAAGGCCGTCTTGGTGTAGCCAGTTTCGACATCAAGGCTCAGCTTTTTGCCAAGCCCGTACTCGAGGAAGCCGAAGTAAGTTTCCTGGCCGTAAGGAGCCGGCAGCGTCAAATGCAGCTTGCCAGGTCGATACTGCCGGAAGTCGTCGTTGACGTAAGCGAAGGTAGCGGTCGTACGTCCAGCCTCCGGTACCCAAGGCGAAGCCGCTCTGAGAGCGCCACCAGAAACGCAAAGCAAAAGTAGAGCTACTCCAAATTGGACCTTCATCGAACCGCTCCTCACAGTCGGTACCTCTTTGCCAGAAAGTGGGCTAACGCATCCATCTGCTCCGGTTGGAGCGCGCCATTGACACGTTCCGGCGACGCTACACAACGGCTGATATGCCACTGCAGATTTTCTTTGACCTTTAACAGTTGGGCGCGCTGTAAGTTAACTGTCTTCGAGTGACAGGAAGCACAAGTCTTTCCGGCACCGACTTTGGTGTCGCCCCAGAAAATGGATTTCCCCGCGTTGTAGCGCTCATCTTGAACAAGCGCTTCTCTTTTGGGTTGAACGCGAATCGGCGTGTAAGGCCCCGAGGGGAACAGCGGGGTGGTAAACGCCAACAGGACCGCGATTTGCAAACTCCTCATAGTTATCAGCCGCTTTTTTGAAGTTTGCCGTGAAGGTCGCTTTCGTACAATCAGTGATTCCAAACCACTTACAGTACGCTTGTACTGTTTCGTTCACCCTTTTGCGTGAGAAGTCGGTCAAAAAACAAGCCGAGTCCTATGCGAGACTCGGCTTCGTGGTACTTTTTATTGTTTTGTGACTTAGGGTACTTAACGGTCTAAGTTGAGTCTATTTTTCCTTACGACTTGTCGATTCTTTGGAGATGGCCGAGTCTGTCGCCCCCCAAGAAAAAAGCGGAAGCCACCAGGGCTTCCGCTACTTCATTTGTACGCTGCTGTTCTGTTAGTTGTTCAGATCCTTCAAGAAACCGTCGGGCAACTCTCCGCCTTGGCGGCCGACGGCCTTGATTTCGAGCACGATGTCCTTCAGGCTGCCATCGCTGTCGACCTGATTGCTGTGCCCGTTGGGGACGAACAGCTGCGGGTGGTCAAACGGAGCCTTCTGCCGTGCCACGCGCGCGTCGGTCAACGTCTTCAGGAATGCGACGATGTCGTCGATGGCCTGCTCCGTCAGGTTGAGCTTGCCGATTTCGAAGTCGATTTGCTCAACGTTGGTTTCACGGAAGTCACCGCCGCGGTTGTAGAACTGAACCACCTGCCTCAGATTGCGGTGGCCGCCCGAGTGGAAGTAGGGAGCCGTCAGCTCGACATTGCGAAGTGAAGGCACCTTGAAGGCGCCCTGAACGACGCTGGTTCGCTCACCGAGCTGCGGGGGCGGATTGGTGATGATATTCGGATACGGAATTGTCAGGAGTTCCTGGCTTGGCACCTGGCTGGGAGGCATGGTCAGCAGGCGAGCGATGGAGAGCGGATTGTTGAAGGGATCGTTCCCGCCGATTCCCGCGTCCTCGGTGAAGGGTCGCACGCTAAGGTTATAGAAGCTTTGGTCGTAGATGCCGATCTTGCAATTGCCATTCGGCATGCGCTCGATGATTTCACCGGGCTCACCATTCGCACCGAGCAGGATGCGAGTGGAAGAGTTGGTGAACTCGGCACCGGCATGGCAAGCCGCGCAGGTGTTGGCGATGAATTGACTCATGCCGCGCTTTGCTTCGGGGGAGATTGCGTTCGAATCGCCTTCAAAGTAGCGGTCGATCGGAGCGTCGTCGCTGATGAGCGTGTACTCGTACAGCATGATCGCGATCCCGAAGAAGAGCGAGAAATTGTACTCGGCCACGGTGTATTCATTCGCGGCAAGCTGCCCATCCGCAGGTGCCTTCTTGAATGAGACGGCATTGTCCGCGCCGACCACAACGATCTGATCAGACTTCCAGTATTCCGGAACGAACGCGTCCTGGATCAGCTGACCGTACGTCACGTTCAGGCCGGGTCGCGGAGCAAGCGAGTAGGGTCCGAGCACGCTGTCATCCTCATCGACCAGTTGCTTCTTGAGGGCCACGGCCGAAACAAGGCGCTTACCGACGTCCCGGAACTGCCGGCCAATCGAGCCCATCTCTTCAGTGCTGAGTGGCGGTCCAACGGACTGAGAGGCGAGCGAGGCGTTGTCCATCCGTACCTTCACCTTTTCGACGCTGTTTTTGGTGTCCGTTTTGAGCACGAAGGCGTTGGGATCACGCACACCAAATGGATTCA
>DASQVJ010000536.1:0-6235 GCA_035640835.1 Bryobacteraceae bacterium | reverse complement strand
CTGCGAATCCGCCATTCAGCAGCACGTGCGGCCAAGCAGTCCACGACCTCTCGACCAAAGCTATAAAGGCACAGATCGGCAACACATAGAGCAGTACGTAGCTCCACGACGGCGGAGCAGGTTCGTGTTCCGATTGCTGATCCAGATTCGTGAGAAACAAATCGAAGAACGCGAGAATGACTCCCAACTCGACGGGGATGACGGCCTGGAGAAGGCCCGTCAGTGCGTTCCAAATCGAGAAGGGTCTCCAGGGCTCGACGACGTTTAATAACAGACAAGCAGATGCCAGCGTGGCTCCCGCCATTCCGAGCAAGACGAATCGGCGTGCATTCGCGTCCCTGGCCTGTTTGATCTCCGAAAGCTTCGCCAGCCCTGATCCGAACGTGATCAGCAGATCGCAAGGTGCGGTTAACGGCGCACGCAGAACCATGTGTGCGATCGCTGCGCCTTGCGAATGTGCCACGATGGCCACGCGTCGGGATCGTGCCGCGAGCCACTCGAGTTTCTCCCGCACGCAGCCTACGATGGCAGACGTCACGATCGGTTGATCGACGAGCATGAAGCTGTCTCCGATGGTCTCCGCAAGTGTCTTTTGAACGGATCGAACGAAGTCGCGGACAGGTGTGAAGGGTACAAGCCCCAGCAACCATAAGGCGGCCAGCAGAACCATCAAGAATGGAAGCGCCGCCAATGCGAGCACTACGTTGACCGCCTCGACGGCCCATCCGAGCAAGAACGGCAACCCTTCCGTGAAGGGATGAAGACCATCGAACGCGCGACAAGTCCGAAAGCCCATGCGCCGGAGGCGCCGGTCGAAGTGCGCCATCAAGGTCCAGGGCAGGACCTTAAATCCCCACCGCACGATCTCATCGGCCGCCGGTGGCGGGAACACGCCGGCCCACCAGGCTTCGGCCATTAACCAGCGGCTTTCTCGTCCAGTGTTTGAGATTCGCAGATCGGCACGTGCCGGACCCTCCCCCGGTTCCGGATCGAGCTTCGCGTTCTCAATCGATACTCTGCTTTGGACGTCGGCAGTGTCGGTTGTCAGCCGCTCGATGCACTTACGCAGGTGCTCGCCGAAGCCGAGCAGCGTCTCCGCTTTTGCACTCTGGCCGATGCCGTGAACAAACAGGATGCCCAGATCGTACAGAGGTTCGTTAGTTGGATCCGGGGCAGCCATCGCAAGGTGTTGGTTAGGCTACCACAACACTAGCCGCATCAGGTCGTAACACTCACTACGCCAAGCGGACTTGCGCGTCACCATGTCTGGATGCACAGCAACGCGTCGAATGCACACACCGAAATCCGAGTTGCCTGCGACGGGGATGCCCATCTCGAGTGCCGTGCAGTCGGGATGCATCATCGGGATGCGCTCGTGTTTGATGCGACACCCAACAGGAATGCCCGGACAACGACTCGCCATGGAAATGCTCGATGGGGCCAAACCGGATGCTAAGAGCCTGATTTTCGTGGTCTCCCAATGCGGCTCTGCCAGGATCACGAGCAGCGTCCCGGGAGACTCGCAAGTGCACACTCGTCAGACCACGTTGAGCGAACTGTCCAACGCAAGCCGGAAACAGGGGATTTGAGCACCCCTGGACACAATCTGTAGCGTCTTTGCAATCAAATATTCACCGCCCATTGCTAAACTCTGCGGTGAACCAATGGACATTCGAATAACCTGCCTGCTGGCGATCGCACTGATTTCGTCAGGGGTTCCGGCTTCTGCGCAGTCCCTTGCGGGCCTTGCCGCACTTAGCGGAACCGTTCGCGACTCGTCTGAAGCTCCCGTTCCAAGCGCCACTGTTACGGTCACGAATCTGAATACCGGATTGGCGCGCCGCCTGTCTACTAACGACTCCGGCTACTTCCTCGCTTCATCCTTGCAGCCCGGCTCCGGATACGAGCTGAAGGTGGAAAAGCCAGGCTTCGCTATTTACGAAGCCAAGGGCGTGGTGCTCGAGGTAGGCCAGAACGTGGTCCTCAACCCCACGCTGAGCATCGCCCAACAAACACAAACCATCACCGTGGAAGCCGCCACGCCAATGGTTGATCAAGCCAAGACCGGCGTGTCGCAGACCGTCACCACCACCCAGATCCTCAACTTGCCCATCAACGGCCGTCGTGTGGACAGCTTTGTGCTGCTTAGCCCGAGCACAACGCCCGACGGGACATTCGGTGCCATCGCCGTCCGAGGCATCCCCTCGGCGAACGCCTTCCTGCAAGACGGCAACGATACGACCCAGCAGTTCTACAACGAGAACGCGGGTCGCACGCGCATCAGCTCTAACATCAGCCAGGACTCGGTGCAAGAGTTCCAGGTGCTGACCTCCGGCTATAGCGCCGAGTTCGGACGTGCTACAGGCGCGGTCGTCAACACGGTGACCAAGAGCGGCAGTAACGAGATCCACGGCACCGGATATTGGTTCTACCGCAACCAGGACTTCAACGCGCGCGATCGCTACGCCGCTATCAATCCAACAGAGTCACGACACCAGGCCGGTGGCAGCATCGGCGGTCCCATCCGCAAAGACAAGCTCTTCTACTTCGGCAACTTCGATATCACGCGCCGTGACTTCCCACTGATCAGCTCCATCCTCAACCCGCAATTCTTCAATGCCAGCGGTGCATTCATCGGCACCTGTACTGCGACCGCCGCTCAATGCAGCGCCGCGGTCGACTACTTCCGCCGATTCTTCGGCACCGTCGATCGCACCGTGTCGCAGAATCTCGGATTCGCCAAGCTCGATTGGAACATCAGCGACCGGCAAACTATCACGGCCAGCTTCAACGTTCTGAACTGGGAGTCGCCGAACGGCATTCAAACGGCCGCGGTTTTGACCAATGCAGGCGCCATCGGAAACAACGGCTTATCCACAGTCAAGACGCGCTGGGCCAGGCTGTCGCACACCGGCATCATCAGTTCCACGATCGTCAACGAGTTCCGCTTCGGCTACTTCAAGGACCGGCTGTTCGACGATGTGAACTACTCGCTGGCGCCTCCGGGCGTTCGCTCGGCTGTGACGGTGCAAGGCCAATCGAACCTCGGCGTGCCGAACTACCTGCCGCGCCTGCAGCCGACCGAAGATCGCTTCCAGTTCGTCGACAACCTGTCGATCACGCAGGGGCGCCACCAATACAAGTTCGGTTTCGATATCGCGCACACGCGAGACATCGAGAATGCGCTCTTCAACGGCGTCGGATCGTTCACGTATGGCACGATCACCGCCTTCGCGCAAGACCTGACCAATCTCGACGGCGGCAAGCGCTGGCAAAACTATAGCCAGGCATTCGGACCGTTCCAAACCGAGATCTTCCTCCGCGACTTCAACTTCTATGCGCAGGACCAGTTCCGCCTCACCAAGTCGCTGACCCTGAACTACGGCTTGCGCTACGAGTTCGCGCAGTTCGCTCAACCAAAGACCTTCAACCCCGATTATCCGCAGACCGGCAAAATCAACGAGCCGACCAAGAACTTCGCACCTCGAGTCGGTCTCGCGTGGTCGCTGAACGACAAGACAGTGTTCCGCGCCGGTTACGGCATCTTCTACGCGCGATTCCCCTCCGCCACGATCGCTCGATTGCATCAGTTGAACGGTGTGGTCCAGCGCGCGTTGACGCTGCAGGGCAACATCGCCGCTGATCAGGCCGTCGGCCCGACCTTCCCGAACCGGCTCACAAACCTCGATCGCACGCCGCCTCCGGGAACCGTGACCCTCAGCTTCGCGGATCCGAACCTCGCCACGCCTTACACGCAGCAGGCCGACTTCGCTATCGAGCGCGAACTCACCAGAAACATGAGCATCACCGTGTCGTACCTCTGGACCCGCTCGCTCAAGAACCTGACACGCCGCGATCTGAATATTGGACCCGCAACGGGCACGTTCACCTACCGCATCCTCGATGAGGCAGGCAACCAGACCGGCACCTACACCACCCCGACCTACCTCACCGCCAATCGCGTCGACCCGCGCTACTCCCGAGTGGTCTACATCGATAACGGCGGACGCATCTGGTACGACGGCCTTGCCGTGCAGTTCCGCCGCCGTGTGTCGAATTGGGCCGAAGGCACACTCGCCTACACCTGGTCGCACGCACGCGATCTGAACCTCGGCGGCGCCGGCGCAAACACCTTCTTCACGGATTCGCCCGGCACCCTGTTCAACGGCGACTACAACGTCGAGAAGGGCACGTCGGTTCTTGATCAGCGGCATCGCACAGTTTTCACTGCGGTCGTGACGCCCCCGAGAAAGAACTTCGGCAACGTCTTCGCGAACCAGGTCATCAACGGATGGCAGCTCTCGTTGCTCGGCACGTTCGCTTCGGCGCCGTATACGACACCCACGGTCTTGGTGTCGGGTGTCCAGTTCCCTGGCCAAGCGTTCACCAACACGCTGAACGGCTTCGGTGGGAGCAACCAGGTACCGTTCCTTTCACGCCAGAGCATCCCGATAGACGCGACACAGCGCGTGGACTCGCGGCTCACGAAGATCATCTCCTTCACGGAGCGCTACCAGGTGCACCTCAACTTCGAGGTATTCAACACCTTCAACCGCGTCAGCAACACCGGTGTGAACACACAGGCCTACCAGGCCACGGCCGGGGTTCTGCGCCCAGTGGCTGGACTCGGCGTAGGCAACTCGTCGGGCGGTTTCCCCGACGGAACGAACGCGCGTCGTGCGCAGTTCTCCCTGCGCTTCCTGTTCTAATGCCTCGGCAGGACGCGCTTAACGGCCCGATGCGGCACGATTGAAGCATGCTCCTGCGATGGGCAGTTCTCGGCTTCACAGCGGCTCGCATCGTCCTCGCACAGGGGACGGGCGAGCCGCTTTCGTCTTGGACACCCGGCACGCTCGAGATCCATCAGATCCACACCGGCCGCGGCAACTCGGCCTTCTTCGTATTCCCCGACGGAACCACAATGCTGCTCGACGCCGGCTCCGTGCCCGATCGCAAGGGACTCGAGATCGGACCTCTGCGCCCGAACGCATCGCGGACGCCCGCCGAGTCCATCGCCGGCTACGTGCAACAGTTCAGTCCACGCAAGCCGGCCGTGCTTGACTACGCCGTCGTCACGCACTATCACGATGACCACATGGGCGCATTAACCCGAATCACTGAGCTCATCCCCATCACGACACTCATCGATCGGGGCGACGATCCGGCGCCTCCAACCTTCCCCGTCGTGCGCTCTTACTTCGACTTCCGCAAATCGTTCCGCGGCGTCGTGCAGCCGCTTCGAATAGGCCGGACGGACCAAATCGTCCCGCGCCGCTCGCCTTCAAGTGCAAAGGACTTCGACGTCCGCAACGTCGCCGGCAACGGCTCCGTGTGGACAGGAACGGGGACGGACACTCGCAACGTCTTTCCTCCGAACTGGCGCTCCCTGCCCAAAGCCGATCAGCCGAGTGAGAACGACTTCAGCCTTGCCCTGCTCATCCGCTACGGCCGCTTTCGTTACTACACAGGCGGCGACCTCGCAGGCGTCGTGCTCGACGAAGGCCCTTCCTGGCGTGATCTCGAGACACCCGTTGCGCAAGCAATCGGTGCCGTCGACGTCGCCGTCTTGAACCATCACGGATGGCTCGATACGACGAATCCGTTCTTCCTGCGCACCCTGAACCCGCGCGTCGTGGTGATCCCCGCCTGGCACGCCACACACCCGGATCACTCGGTGCTGCGCCGGTTGCGATCGCCCAGTTGGAAGCCCGCGCCTCCCGATCTGTTCATCACCTCGTTGCTCGACGCCCCGCGCGCGATCTTCAGCTACCTCGGCGAAAGCTTCAAAAGCACCGATGGGCACATCGTGGTGCGAGTGCCTTCGGGCGGCGAGTCGTATGAGGTCATCATCCTCGACGACACGAGCGAAGCAGCGACCGTCAAAGCCCGCTTCGGCCCCTACCGAAGTCGCGCCAACTAGAACGTCGCAACGGGAGCAACGGCGAGCCAATGCCGTTACACGAGTGCTCCCTGAACTCGATTTGACCGGATCCTTGCCAAGTCGAATGTCGCAAGTACGTATAGGTTACGGGATCAGACCCTCCGGCGCACACTCCTCTAGGGTGCACGGAGCGCAGCTCTCGGTAGCCATTTCGAATATGAGGGTCAATTTTCCACGGAGTGGTCGCGTGTGACGGCCCAGGGTAGAGCGATCCACTTGTCCGTCGGCATATCGGAGACTTGACCTTGATTGCAGACGTGAGCGGGCGTTTCTCCGTAGTAATGAGGACGAATC
>DASQVJ010000535.1:0-3852 GCA_035640835.1 Bryobacteraceae bacterium | reverse complement strand
TCGACTCCGGTCGAGGTGATTGGTCTTGAATCATTGCCGGAAGTTGGTGACAACTTCCAGGTAGTGACCGATACTGCGAAGGCGAAACAGATTGTGGTTTATCGCGAAGCCAAGGCTCGTGAGAAGGCCATGTCAAAGGGCGCTCGCGTCACGCTGGAGCAGTTCAAGGAGCAGGCCAAGGAAGGCGATGTCAAGGAGCTGAACCTCATCATCAAGACGGACGTCGGCGGCACCGCAGAAGTGCTGAGCGAGATGCTTCAGAAACTCAGCACGGAAAAGGTGAAGGTTCACGTTTTGTCTCGTGGTGTTGGTGCGATTACGGAGAGCGACGTGCTTCTCGCGTCGACTTCTGAGGCCATTATCATCGGCTTCAACGTCAAGCCTGACAAGGCTACGGCGGCGATAGCCGACCGAGAGGGCATCGACATCCGTCTGCACTCGATCATTTACGAGTTGACGGACGACATCAAGGCCGCCATGGCCGGCATGCTTGACCCGATCTTTAAAGAAGTTCCGAAGGGTCGTGTCCTGGTCAAGGAAGTCTTCAGGATCAGCAAGGTGGGTACCGTCGCAGGCTGCCAGGTCATCGACGGAAGCATTACCCGAAACAGCCTGGTGCGTGTGTGGCGTGACAGGGAGATCGTCCACACGGGCCGGGTTGAATCGCTCAAACGCTTCAAGGACGACGTCAGCGAAGTCAAGACCGGCTTCGAGTGCGGTGTCACGCTCGCCGGTTTCAGCGATCTTCGCCAGGGAGACGAGCTCGAAACCTTCATCACCGAACGTGTGGCGGCGCAACTCTAAGGGGAGCGCCGCTGCGGGGAATAAGAAATGCCGGCCATAGGTGTGGTCAGCCTGGAGTTGCGACTGGACGAGTCGCACTCTCTTAAAGACAAACGTCATGTTGTGAAGAGTCTTAAGGACCGTCTTCGCAACAAGTTCAACGTCGCCGTTGCGGAGATCGACTACCAGGATCTCTGGCAACGAAGCCTGATTGCCGCTGTTACGGTTTCGGGTGATCAGCACGCTGCCGAGTCGACACTCCAACTAGTGGAGCAGGAGGCTTACAATCTGCTGGGACCCGCCGTGATTTCGGCGACCGTGGAATGGGTAGCCTGAACCAACAATGGACCCTCGTCGCTCCGAACGCTTCTCCGAGGCGATTCGGGAAGAACTCGAAGAAATTATCCGCTACGAGATGAACGATCCGCGCATTGACGTGGAGAACCTCTCAGAGGTCCTGCTATCTCCGGATGGAAAGCGCGCTCATGTACGTGTTCTGCTGAAGGGTAATTCGACGCAGCAGCAAACCACCATCGACGCCCTCAATGGAGCTCGCGGCTTCCTGCGGAGTGAGTTGGGCCGTCGTCTCGATGTGTTCCGCGTTCCTGATCTCCACTTCGAAAGCGCCCTGTCGGCCGATCTGACCCCGCGCGTCGAGCACCTCCTAAAACGCGTCCGGCGTGGCCGTCCCCGGGG
This sequence comes from Bryobacteraceae bacterium, assembly GCA_035640835.1. Taxonomy (GTDB): domain Bacteria; phylum Acidobacteriota; class Terriglobia; order Bryobacterales; family Bryobacteraceae; genus DASQVJ01. The sequence continues at coordinate 2,373 of DASQVJ010000535.1, read as the reverse complement.
TTAATGGGCGGATGAGTAACGGGCCGGGTTGTAGCACCAACGATAGGTGGCAGCAGGGCCTGCATGCCCTCTTGTTTCGAAAAATTTCGGTTTCACACCTCCTGTTTGTGATATTTTTGTGGGTGACCGTTGGGGCCTTGTTGGTCGAGGCCACTGCGGAGCCTCCGGAGGTCCTGCGCTTTGAGGACCACTTGGATGCGATGGGTGCGACGTACTCGATTATCGCGTACGGTTCGGACCGCGCACGAGTACTTGGCGCCATCGATCTTGCATTCGAAGAGGTGAAGCGCCTCGACCAGCTGCTTTCGAATTACCGGCCTACAAGCGAGTGGAGCCTGGTGAATCGTGAGGCGGCGGAACGATCGGTGAAGGTATCCCAGGAATTGTTCAATCTGCTTTCCGCATGTCAGGAATATAGCCGGCAAAGCGACGGCGCCTTCGATATCACGGTTGGTCCGCTCATGAAAGTTTGGGGCTTCTATAAGGGAAGCGGACGGTTGCCCCATCGAGCGGAGATTCGTGGTTCTCTGACGCGCGTGGGATACCAGCACATCCAGCTTGATCCTAAGGAGCAGACTGTCCGATTCGATCGTGCCGGTGTGGAGATCGATCCGGGCGGAATCGGCAAAGGCTACGCCGTGGATCGGATGATCGCGGTCCTGAAGCAGAACGATGTTACGTCCGCGATGGTCAGCGGCGGAGGAAGCAGCATCTACGGGCTCGGCGCACCTCCGAATGAACCTCGAGGTTGGCGCGTGAGCATCCGGGATCCGCGCGACAACGATCGGACGGCACAAGATGTGTACCTGAAGAACGAGTCGTTATCGACTTCCGGGAGCTATGAAAAGTTCTTCAAAGCGGATGGGCGAGTCTGGAGCCACATCATGGACCCACGGACAGGAATGCCGGCTCCTGGGATCCTGCAGGCTTCTGTGCTTGCGCCTCGCACGATCGATAGTGAGGCTTGGGCAAAGCCCTTCTTTATCGATGGAGCTCGAATATTGAGGGATCCGAGCGGCGTTCCATACGTTGCTCGATTGAAGGCGAGAGGGTTTCGCGTTTTTCTTTGTGAGGATAAACGGGACGTTTCATGCGCGTGGCTTCAATGAACAGTCGTTTTCTGGACGCTTGCCGCAGGAGGCCGACAGACGTTCGGCCTGTCTGGTTCATGCGGCAGGCTGGGCGGTACATGAAGCAGTACCGGGAGATACGCGCCCATCACGACATCCTGGAAATTTGCAAGCGGCCTGACCTGGCGGCGGCCGTAACGTTGCAGCCGGTCGAAGTACTCGACGTGGATGCAGCCATCATCTTTGCGGACCTGCTGCTGCCGGTGGAGCCGATGGGTCTCAAGCTGCAGTTTGTGGCAGGCGAGGGACCGCAAATCGACAACCCGGTCCGCACTTCGAATGACGTTGATTCGCTATCCATCTCGAACACGGACGACCTCGGTTACGTGGCGGAGTCGATTCACCAGGTGGTGCGTGCGCTGGCCGGGCGTGTACCGCTGATTGGGTTCGTCGGTGCTCCCTTCACGCTCGCAAGCTACATGATCGAGGGAGGTCCCTCGCGGACATTCCTGCGCACGAAACAGATGATGTATCGTGACGAGACTCTCTGGCGACGCCTGATGGGCAAGCTGGTGGATGTGCTCGGATCATTTGCGTTACTGCAGGTCGCCGCAGGTGCTCGTGTCATCCAGGTTTTCGACAGTTGGGTCGGTGCCTTGGGTCCGGACGACTATGTTCGGTACGTCGCACCTTACTCGCGAGCGCTGATCGAGCGGATTCGGTCAACGAACTCGCCAGTGATCCACTTCGGCACAGGCGCGGCCGGCTTTTTTCGCGAGCTCCACGCAGCTGGTGGCGACGTAATGGGCGTCGACTGGCGTATCAACATCGATCAGGCCTGGATGGATATCAGCTATCGCTCCGCCGTTCAGGGCAACCTGGATCCCGCGGTGCTTTTTTCACCCTTGCCCGAGCTTCGCGCTCGTGTGCATGAGTTGCTGAAGCGAACCGGCACCCGGCCAGGACACATCTTCAATCTCGGCCATGGCATTCTGCCTGAGACGCCGGTAGAAAACGTGAAAGCAGTCGTGCAGATCGTCCGCGACTTCCGCCCGTAGCGGATGCGCCCTGTTGTTGTCATTGGCGGCGGGCTGTCCGGGCTATCCACCGCTTACTACCTTTCGAAGGGTGGCGTTCCGGTGGTGCTGTGCGAAAAATCGCAGCGGCTCGGTGGCATTCTCCACACGGATCACATCGACGGCTTCATCATCGAGAACGGCGCCGACAGCTGGATTTATAACAAGCCGTGGGCTCGGGATCTCGCCATTGAGTTAGGTCTGGGCGATCAGCTCATCGGGTGCAA
>DASQVJ010000534.1:0-6807 GCA_035640835.1 Bryobacteraceae bacterium | reverse complement strand
CTGGCGATCCCGCCACGGTTCGGGGCGACGCGCTCGCGGGCATCGTGTTGCGAGGTAAAGTAGACCACCTTTCACCTGCTAGCGGTTCTAGCTTCGCGCTTTTGCCGCCCGATAACGCGACTGGCAACTTCACCAAAATTGTTCAGCGCGTGCCGGTAAAGATCGTTTTTGATCGTGATCAGCCCGCGGTTCAGCGGTTGCGTGATGGTCTCTCCGTGATCGCCACCGTTCGGATTAACGGTGGAGAGTAATACGCGCGAGCGTAATTCTATGTCCACCGGAGCGGTTGAAAGCACACCAACCCAAGCGCCACCGGCGGCGCCCCCACAGCTTTCTATGCACCCCTACATCGGCATCCTGGGCGTATTCCTCGGCGCAGGAGTAGCCACGATGAACAGCCGACTCGTCAGCATCGGACTGCCGGATCTCCGGGGAGCCAATGGTTTTGGCTTCGATGAGGCCTCCTGGATTCCGACCGTGCTTGATATGGCGCTCATGTTCAGCGGTGTCTTCTGCGTGTTCTTGAACGCGCGATTCGGTCCGCGCCGCATTCTGCTTCCGTGTGCGGCCGTATTCACGATCATCTCGCTAGCTCTTCCATTTTCACCAAATCTGCCGCTGATGTTGTTACTGCAAGTAATAGCCGGGCTTTCGTCCGGTACTTTCTACTCACTTACTCTGACGTTCGCCCTGACTGCCCTACCAAAACGTCTGGTGATTTGGGGTATCGCCGCATACGCAGCGGACATCGTTTTCTCAAGCAACATTGCTGAGGCGCTGCAAGGATGGTATGCGGAACATCTCTCCTGGCACTGGATCTTCTGGAACGCTGCGGTATTTACGCCGCTGATGTTCATCTGCGTCTATCTTGGTATTCCCCGGCGTGGTCTGCCACCTAAACGCGGACCAAGCTGGCTTGGGTTTGCTTACTTCAGCCTGGGCCTCGCTCTTCTGGTCGGCGCTTTCGACCAGGGCGAGCGGCTCTATTGGTTGAACTCAGGGGTGATTGTCGCAATGGTGGTGGCCGGGGTCTTCCTGCTCGTTGTAACTTGCATTAGCCGCGGCCGTCAGCCGAACCCGTTGGCTAATCTGTCATTCCTGAATACGCGAAACATCATAATCCTCGCCACATCGATTTTGGTATTTAGATTCGTCCTCCTGGTGGTTTATGTTCTTATCCCAGGCTTTCTGGGTAACATTGAGGGTTACCGCGCCGTTCAGACCGGTCAAACCCTGGCCTGGGTTGCACTGCCTCAGTTTGCAGTGGTATGGCTGGTCGCACTGACCATCATTCGTACAAACTCGCGGCTCGTCATGGCGCTGGGGTTCGCCGTGATTGCGGCCGCGAGCTGGATCTTCTCGCACGTGGATTCCTCCTGGGCTGGAACGAGTTTTCAGCTTGTGGAACTCGCCGTAACGGCTGGCCTCGCTTGTGCATATGTCGGGATGGTGGGCAGCATCGTACTGCAGGCCCTGGAGGCGGGCGCGCTAAAGAGTGCCGCGAACATCGCCACTTTCTCCGGGCTCATGCATTTCAGTCGTATCTTCGGCGGCACCGCCGGTGTTGCCATCCTGACTCATTTCATCTCCGCGCGCGAAAAGTTTCATTCCAACATGATCGGACTCCATGTCCAAACGGGGAATTGGCTCACTAGGGGACGCCTCCAAATGTTCGCGTGGGGATTGCTACCGAAGTCCACGGGACTGCACGAGTCCCGGGCGCGCGGAGTGGCTCTGCTCGGCGAGCAGGTTCGCGCGCAAGCCTACACCTTGGCGATTGCGGATGGATTCGTGCTGATCTCTTGGGTTGTACTGGGTTTTCTGCTTGTGATGCTACTGCTTAAACCCGGCAAGATCACTTACAACGATTTAAGGGAAATGCAATGACCTTTCGACACTTACTCCGTGTGCTCGGATTTGCCGAGTTGGCTCTACTAATCGTGCAAACGGGATTGGCTGAAGTCCGGCACATCACGTTGCAAGAGGCGATTCATTTGGCAATAAGTCAGAACCATGCACTGAAGATCGCGCGCCTGAAGGTGGAAGAGAATCAGCAAAAGAAAGCGGGCGAACACTCGTCCTATTTCCCGAGCCTGACAAATCAGTCAAACCTTCTTCACGTCACCGACCTCGAGACTGTTTCGATTCCCCCCGGCGGCCTTGGACACGTAGGAAGTACGCTCATTCCAGCAGGTGGCGTCAGCTTGCTCCAGGGCAATAAGAACGTTTACTCGAGCGGCACGATGCTGTCACAATCCTTGACGCAGTTGATCCGCATTCGCCAGCAGAACCGGATGGCGGCGGCCGAAGTCGCCATCTCCCGCGATGATGTAAAAAAGTCTGAAGACGAAATAGCAGTACAGGTGCATACGGTCTACTACGGCATTCTCATCGCGGAGCTGCAAAAGAAAGCCGCCCAGCAGCAAATCGAGTATGCGAACGAAAATCTGCGAGAAAGCGAAGAGGATGTTCGTAAAGGCAGCGCGCTTAAGGTTGCGGCAATCGGCGGCCGCGCCGATGTTCTGGGGGGCCAGCAGTCCGTATTGACCGCTGATCTTCAGATTGCGGACTTGAAGACCGAGCTGGACGACCTTCTCGGGCTGCCCCTGAATACTCAGCTGGAACTGGATCCTGCGGTGCCTACGAGTTTCGATAACCTCGATAAGGCGGAGTACTTAAAAATCGCCTGGTCGGAGAATCCAGAGATCCTGAGTGCCCAAGACACAGCAACAAAAGCGCGGGCCGGTGTCGCAGCAGCGAAGACCGCCTATATTCCCGATATCACAGCCTACGCTCGCCATAGCTACCAGGATGGCGTTCCGTTCCTGGTGCATAATTTCGGTACTTTCGGCGTTACTCTCAGCTATGATGTCTTTGATTTCGGTAAGCGGCGCGCCAACGTCCGCGCGCATGAGGACGCGCTTGCCGAAGCCGAGGAGAATCTTCGGAAACTGAAAGACGACGTGGCCGTCTCGATTGAACAAAGCTACCACAAGATGGAGCGGACCAAAAGCATGGTCGACGTCGCGCGCCAAGTGGTCGCCTTGCGCGATGAAAACGACAGGCTCGCAGGTAACCAGTTGACATATGGCGTAGTTCAGGTGGCAGAGCGAAGACAGGCGAGCGCAGCCCGCTACAAGGCCCAAGCTGACCTGCTGCAGGCGAGCCTCGGATACCTCCTGGCGCGAGCTGAGCTCGAGCAGGCAATCGGCCGCACGCCGGGACTCTGAAGTTTTCTTGTCAGGGACGCTTACCGTCCGGTTTCAGTGCGCTTGCCGCCACACTCGAGCTGACCAAGTGCTGCAGCTAGATTTCGCCTTTACGTTCTGTCATGGCACAGCCCGTGTGGCGCCAAGCTTAGAATCCGCCCTCGACCCTTGACCACAACATCAAAGCTCTCAAGATTCGAAACTCCCAAAAGCAAGTTCAAGTTCCGCGGAACCTGCCATGAGAACACAGAAACGACGGAAAGCCCAACATCTCCGAAGGAAACGCGTGCCTAGTGCCAATTGCCACACTTTGTTTTATCAGGAGCTTGCAAATGGAGGAAGACTTGCTTTTGCAAGATCAGCACGACTCGCATTTCAGTTTCTAGAACGGCGAGCAGTGATGAAGTTGAACCTAAACCAACAATGAATTGCAGAATCGACCGGCGTGTTATTGGAGAAAACCTTGTCGTGCTGTACGTAAGCGGGGAGATTACAGGAGAACATGTGAAGATGCTTCGCGACCTATTGGAACAAGAAGCGGGCGCAATAGCCATCGACCTCGAGAAGGTCGTTCTCGTTGACCGAGAAGCGGTGAAACTACTTGCTCTCGGCGAAACCAACGGAAGTGAACTCAGAAATTGTCCGCTCTATATCCGTGAATGGGTCAAGCGAGAGAGGGCGCAAACGAAAGCGCGCCGGTCGGAACATGGTCTACGAGGAGCAAAGGATATCGGAGATGCTTAATACGAGTTTTCATGGGCTGGCCGTGTCTTGGACACGAGCAAAGCTGGGCGCGGCACAACGAGAAAGAAGCGGCTATGCGTGACGAGAAATACCTGATGGCTTTGCTTGCGAAATGGAAGAGAACGGCTCGCGCCGGCTACGGTCTCGCTTCGCGGAAGGAGGGATAATGAGCACCGCACCACAAATCGCTTTCGATGACCTAGTGGAGTGGGAACGAGTATGCCTTGGACATGCACCTTTTGCTCAGGCAAAGTTTGATGAGATTATCGGCTCGTCTAGGCCCCTTTTGCACGTGCTTAGGCAGATCGACAAGGTCGCACCTACGGATTGCACAGTACTTATTACCGGTGAAACTGGTACGGGAAAGGAGCTTATAGCACGTGCAATTCACAAGCGGTCACGTCGCGCAAACCGGCCATTTATTCCTGTGAATTGCGCGGCCATTGCCCAAACCTTGGTTGCTTCGGAACTCTTCGGCCATGAGAAGGGGGCTTTCACAGGAGCAACGGAACGACGTCTTGGCCGTTTCGAGCTTGCCAATGGCGGGACAATTTTCCTCGACGAAATTGGCGACGTTCCCGCCGATATGCAAGTTGCCTTGCTGCGTGTCTTGCAAGAGCATGAGTTTGAGCGCGTAGGCGGCCGGCAGACGGTATCAGTCGATGTGCGTGTTGTTGCTGCGACGAATCGCGACCTCAAAGCGGCCGTAAACGCCGGCACGTTTCGGCTGGACTTGTTGTACCGGCTGAACGTTTTTCCCGTTCGCGTTCCTTCGCTGAGGGAACGGAAGGACGACATTCCGCTCTTAGCCAAATATTTTATTGAACGGTACGCTACTTCAAGTGGGAACAAAATCAACAAAATCGACAAAAAGTCGCTGGAGTTGCTGCAGACATATAATTGGCCTGGCAATATCCGCGAACTGCAAAACGTGATTGAGAGAGCCGTTATTCTCTCGGACGCAGAGACGCTTTCGATCGGCGAAGCCAGCTTAGATCGAGAACTTCTGGAAACAACCCAAGCGGCCGCCCCTCTGAACGAAGCGCTCCTCAGTACCGAGAAAGGAATGATCGAAGCGGCTCTTGAACAGGCCGGCGGCCGTGTGTCGGGTCCGTCGGGGGCGGCCGTAAAGCTCGGCATTGCGCGTACCACGCTGGAGTCGAGGATTCGAAGCCTACGAATTGACAAGTCCTTGTTTCGATCCGAACGACGCGCAGTAGACTCAGCCGGGTCTTCAGCAAATTAGGAGGCGCTTGTGATCATGCTGAGGGGCTTACCGGAACAGCGTAGGAGTGCTGTCCATCCATCACAAATTAACGGCATGGTGAATGGAGTTGTTAAAGCAAAAGGCCCAGTTGCCATCGAACGTAGGAGGAATGATACTTTTTCCGAAGAGGCGATTCGAGATGAGCTCTGTCGAATTCTGGACAGCTCAATCTTTATACAATCAACCCGACTTAGCCGATTTCTTCGTTTCACGGTCGAAACAACCCTGGAAGGGAAAGCGGAGACGTTGAAGGAATATTTGATCGGCACCGCGGTATACGACCGCGACCCTTCTTATCATCCAACCGAAGACTCGATTGTTCGCACCGAGGCTCGCAGGCTCCGACGGAAGTTACAGGAATACTACGAATCCGTTGGTAAGGACGATCCCGTCTTTATCTACTATCGTCCCGGCAGCTATGTACCTTTCTTTCTATCGCCACGCAGTCAAGATGGTCAGGCCCCTGGGGCGAATGCCGGTCACCGTGAGCTTTTCATTGAGGGACGTGTAGCGGTTTTGCCCTTTCTTGATGCGTCCCGCAGCGCGCTATCTGGCGCTTGCGCGCAATTCGTCACTGACGAATTGATTCACGAATTAGTGCGCACGGGCGGACTAAGCGTGACCGCCGCAAGTTCAGTGGCGCCACTGCTCGCGCAAGGTCTCGATATTCCTCGGCTAGCGCGAAAGCTCGATGTTCAGATCATCTTTGAAGGGACTGTGTACGAGAACAACGATCAGCTGCGTATTACATTTAGAGTCGTCAACGCAGACGGATTTCAAATCTGGTCTGATCGTTTCGAAACGGAACGAGATCCCCAAAACCTTTTCGAAGTCTCTGAAAGAATTGCGTCGGCGCTGATCAGCCGTGTCCGGCGGGGAACAGTTCTTAATACGAAAGCAGAAGGCCTCAGTAGAGGCGTCGTTACTCCCTCACTAGCGGAGTAACCGCTCGAAGCTGCGTCGTCGCTGTACCATCACTTAGGTCGTCATCTTAAGATGCAAACGTAGCCATCACATTCACCCCGCGAAAGCGAGTCGAGTGGATAGCTGTTTTAGGTCCATAACATTTTAACGGGCGCGCCATCAGGGTAACGATTCAGAGGAAGGCGGATAACAAAGCGGTAACCGGCCGCCGGCTCTATCCAAATGTTGCCGCCGTGTTCAAGAATACCCTGACGGGAGAGCGCGAGCCCAAGGCCCAAGCCATCCTGCTTGCCTTTTTTTGACGAACGGCTCGAACAAGCGATCGCGAATCTCATCGGGAATTCCAGGGCCGGAATCTTCCAGTTGGATTAGCGTGACCTGTTCTTCGTAGTCTGTCGTTGATTCGACCTATTTCGCATGAGAGGGTTACACAGCCAGTCGTGATGAGCCGGGGGCGAACGGGCGACCGATTTCCGGAGTGCTCGAAACGGCTAACTCTTGCACGATCATCGGACCACCTAGGTAGGCGCCGCGGCCCGCCTTGATGGCTTGAGCAAAGGCGCTTGCCATCCGAACCGGGTCCAGGGCACGCGAAACAGCTGTGTTTATCAGCACCCCGTCGAAACCCCACTCCATCACCTGACAAGCGTGAGACGGAAGTCC
>DASQVJ010000533.1:0-2692 GCA_035640835.1 Bryobacteraceae bacterium | reverse complement strand
TCGATACGGCTCGGGACCCCGGAGTTCGTGCCGGTACCGGTATATCAGGAGAAGCACTGGACGGGCTGACGGCTCCACAATTGGCTGCGTTCACCGGCGGTCTGGAAACCTTCAAGGAGGTGAGTTCCGTCGATGGCTCTGTCGCAGATGAGCCGGATGGAGGACTAGGCCCCAGCTTCAACATGACAAGCTGCGGAGGCTGCCATGCCTTTCCGGCCGTTGGTGGGAGCAGCCCTCCGCTCAACCCGCAGGTTGCCGCGGCCACAGCGAACGGCGGGCGCAACATAGTCCCCTCGTTTATCACATCCGATGGGCCGATCCGAGAGGTTCGATTCAAACGGCATGCCGATGGCAGACCCGATGGCGGTGTCCACGCCCTCTTCGTCATCACAGAGCGCTTCGATGCTCCTTCCGGTTGCGATCTTCGGCAGACAGATTTTGCGGAACAAGTCCGTCGCGGTAATGCGGTATTTCGTATACCGACTCCGCTTTTTGGCGCAGGACTGATCGAAGCGATTCCCGATTCCACGATCCTGACTTCTGCGGCTGCCGACGCCCGGCGAAAGGACCAGTTTGGAATTCATGGGCGTCCGAATCGGACGGATCACGACGGCTCCATAACTCGCTTTGGGTGGAAAGCCCAGAATGCCTCGCTCCTGGTGTTTGCGGGCGAGGCCTATGCGGTCGAGCAAGGGATCACCAATGATCTGTTTCCGCAGCCGCGCGAATCCGGAACCGGATGTGTCGTGTCCGAAGAGCACGAAGATCATATGGATTTTGTGACCGGTGAGGCTGGCGATTTGGAAGCGTTTGTTCATTTCATGCGTCTGCTCGCTCCTCCCGCGCCCGTAACCGAATACGGCACGGTGAGTGCAGAATCAATCCAGCGAGGGCTGGCGGCATTCAACAACGTCGGGTGTGCCTTTTGCCATACCGAGCGTATGACCACGGGGCGTTCTTACATCGATGCATTGAACGACAAGGAAATCCGGTTGTTTTCTGACCTTCTACTTCACAATATGGGAACGCGCCTTGCCGATGGCATCTCGCAGGGCGTTGCTGACGGTGATGAGTTTCGCACTGCTCCCCTGTGGGGACTCGGACAACGCATCTTTTTTCTGCACGACGGCAGAACAAAAGACCTGTTGGAGGCGATCCGGATTCATGCTTCCGATGGCTCCGAGGCCAATCAATCCATTCGCGCTTTCGAGTATCTGAGCGACACGCTGAAGCAGGATCTGCTCAATTTCTTGCGCTCGTTGTAGCTTCATTCGACTGCATCTGGACCTCAATATTCGAAAACAGTCCAGAGAATCACGTTTTCAACTGTGTTCATTAGCGCGACGCACGATCGGATGGTGCCGGTTTCTTACTCACCACAGCTTGCCCATATGATCGCGCTTTGTTCTGGGCTCCGCGCCCAGCAATAGAGTTGAATGCAGGCCCTTTGGTAAGTCGCGTGCCCTAACTCGGTCAGGCCACGACAACGATTCAAAACCAGAGGAGCTGAGATGAAGCGTTATTCGAAAGCGAAACTTGCTGTTGCACCGCCGAGCTGGATCTCGCTTATAGCAGCCGGAGCAATCATCACCGGTACCAGCATAATCATGGAGACGGTCCGGGCCGAAGTGGCCAGCAACGACACTCAGTTGCTCAAAGATGCTCGGCGCGTTTTCAAACCGCTTCCGAAGGACGCGGCCACGGCGCAGTTTCCAATTACGCCGGAGCGTGTCGAGTTGGGACGCAAGCTGTTCTTCGATCCCCGCCTCTCGGTCGACGGCACAGTGAGTTGCTCGCGGTGCCATCTCTCCGCTCTTTACGCCACAGACGGCTTGCCACAAGCGAAGGGCGTGTTTGACAGACTCAATGATCGCAGGGCCCCGACAATCTTAAATGCAGCGCTTCACTTCCAGGAACACTGGCGCGGCGATCGCGAGAATGTCGAGGACCAGGCTAGCCGGGCCCTTACTGGCCCAGCGAGCTTTGGCAATCCCGACAATGATGTTGCTATCGCAAAGCTGAAGGCGATTCCTGGGTATCCCGAACTCTTCCGCCAGGCGTTCCCGGGCGAGCCGAACCCCGTGACGGTCGAGAACTGGGGTAAAGCGATCGGTGCTTTCGAACGTACGCTTCTGACGCCGGCCCGTTTTGACGAATACCTCGCGGGGAACACCCAAGCGCTCTCCGAGCCTGAGCGCCAGGGGCTCCGGACGTTCATGGAAACCGGCTGCAGCGGCTGCCACAATGGCGTGGTCGTTGGCGGCGGCATGTTCCAAAAGTTTGGCATCGTCGAGGAGTATTGGAAGGAGACCGGCAGCAAACACATCGACAAGGGGCGATTCGACGTCACTCACAATCCAGCTGACATGTATGTCTTCAAGGTGCCCGGCCTTCGAAACGTCGCCATGGTGCGTCCATACTTCCACGACGGATCCGTCGGGACCTTGCCCGAGGCAGTTCGCATCATGGCGAAGGTTCAGCTTGGCAAGACGCTCTCCCCTGAGGACACGAGCGCGATCGTCAGCTTTTTGGGAAGCCTTACCGGAAAGGTGCCGCCGAACCTCGCCGAAGCCCCGGTTCTGCCTCCAGCTGCTTTCACCCCGGCACCAGCTGAGGATGTCCGACCATCGAAATAATTTGCTGGCGCTTACTGGAGGCGCTTTCGGAGGCCGTGCGCCCGCTTTTCGTGTTC
>DASQVJ010000532.1:0-7915 GCA_035640835.1 Bryobacteraceae bacterium | reverse complement strand
TCACCCCAACCGGTGTGGAACTCTTTATTGTCGACGGTTCCAGCACTTTGTTGGGTGAAACTCTCGTCGGCCCCAGCGGATCGCTCCGGAACTTCCAGTTCACGCGCACGCTGAACGCTGGTGACAGCGTCTACTTCGGCGTTGGCCCCAACGGAAACTACAACAATGATTCCACTGGCTTCAATGTTGTGATCACGGATATCCCGGAGCCGGGTACGGTCGCTATGGTTGTCGCTGGACTGGCTCTGACGCTTGTCGCCCGTCGCCGTCGTGCTTAACTGAACAGTAACACAAAAATTCAAATCTCCGGCCAGTTCGCCATAATGCGGCTGGCCTTTTTCTTTTTCAGTTGTGTGAATTCTCCCCTCGGCTCTTATTACTCAGTCAAAAGGTACTGGTTTTTTCTTGACTATGGTACTCATTACCTATAGGATCTAAGGTTGTAGCGCGAATTCTCTAGGGAGAGTGTCTAACTTGAAAAGAGCTTTAATAACGGCGCTCCTGGCTTGTCTAACGACGATCACAGTCTCGGCTGCTTCCTTCTTCAATGCGGAGACCGATTTCACTTCTTCCAACCCAAACGGAGTCTGGACCTACGGATCCAGTGTTTCGACTGCGAATCTGGACACCAACTTCATTCTTCTGCCGAACTACAACCCGACCTGCTTCAGCGGCGTCACGGATTGTTTTCAGGACCCGAGCGGTCTGCCCGCGGTGGTTCACAACACCACCAACTCCACGGCAAATTACCTGACCGTGTCACAGCCACCGGTTCTCTTAAACTTGCATCCCGGCACTCAGTCGTTGGCAGTTGTGCGATGGACGGCCCCGTACACCGCCTCCTGGGTCTTTAGCGGGCAGTTCGAGAGCATCGACAGCGCGCCTACCGGCGTCGACACCCTTGTCGCCGACGGCAGCTCCACCATCAGCGGCCAACCGCTGGCAGGGCCAACGGGCACGCAAAGCACCTTCCTGTTTTCACGAACCGTCGCCGCGGGAAGTAGCATCTACTTCGCCGTGGGGAACGCCGGCAACCTCAGCAACGACTCGACTGGTTTCAATGTGGCCATCTCCGATATTCCTGAACCGGGCACGATCGGCATGATCGTAGCCGGCCTCGGACTTACTCTGATCGCACGCCGCCGTAAAGTGTAGTTCACTCCTATCCGTAAAACGTAAAGGGCCAGAGGCTACGTCCTCTGGCCCAATTTTTTGGTTTGAGTCAAGCTGTCGCGTCACACCTTATCGCACGGTGATCGCCGCCGACGGTCCGCTTTCCTTTCGATAGTTGCTGTAGCGCACGTCCATTTCCTGGTTAAGATTCTTCACCAGCATGAACCGTACCGCGAATCGGGTTGCTTGATGCTCGAGCGCCCACACACCCGAGTCGATCTTTGTCCGCTCTACCAGGAATGTGGTCCCCTTTTCGATCCGTCCGAGAATACCCCAGCCGATGTTAACGGTGTCAAACACCTCGCCTTCGGCTTTGATCAACTCCGTATCGACCTTATCGATCCAGAGGCGAGCTTTCGTCTTCTCGAAGATCTTTGCTTTAATGTTTTTCGGCTGATAGCCCGGCCGGGGGACACAATCAAGTACCGTGGTTACCCGCCCTTTGACGGTCTCTTCGCCGACCAGCTTGAATTCCATCGCGTCCGGCAGCTCCAAAAGGAACCCGTTCTGCTGCGCTTGCTTGTTCTCGCTTTCACGACGGCGCTCATCCCTTTGCGCAGGCGTCAGTGCGCGCAGTTCCGCCAGCCGCTTCCGAATCGTGTCCTCCTGCTTTTCTTTCTCCTGAGAAGGCAGTGGCTTACCGTCCTTCTCAATGACTCGGGTCACAGGAAAGCCGGCCTCGATACTCTTTTGGCTCACGACAACGGAGGTCGACCGAACCTTACCTGCAGCATCGAGCTCGCGGAGCTCGCGCCGGCGTTGGAAGCTGTACTCGTCGCGAAGGGTTCCGCCCAGGCTGAATTTACTGGTGGCGGACCGCACTAGAGCCCTTAGTTCGTTCGGATCAGCAGCAGGCAGCGCCCCTGTGATCGACGACAATACGAAAAGGGATACAACGAGCTTCACAGTAATTGTACGCGCGCTAACTCTCGAACGTTGCATGAGCGAGCCATATCAGGATGACGATGCCGACAGTAACCTTTGGGAGGTTCCCATTGGCGATGTTTTCGACCTTCATACAATCTCTCCTCGCGACGTGAGCGGTGTCATAGAAGCATATCTCGAAGAGGCGTTTCGCGTCGGGTTTCGGTATCTCCGGATTATCCACGGGCGCGGGATCGGTGTGCAACGCGAGGCAGTCCGTCGTGTGCTTGCGCGGACGCCCTTCGTCGAGTCGTTCGGCGATGCGCCAATTGAAGCCGGAGGTTGGGGCGCCACCGTAGTTACCCTGCGCGAACAAAGGCCCGGTGCGGTACAAAAGGGATGAGAACTTGATGAGCACCCCAATTTTGAACGAAACGCAAACTGGCGCGATGCCCGCTGTGCCGTTGACGGTGGACGGGGCAAGTGTGTTGCATCAGATGATGCGATTCCGCTGGCAAGACTGGAGAAAGTTGGATAGCGGAACGCAACGAAAAGTGCTCGCGGAAGCCGCAGATTTTCTCACTCCGCTCGAAACGCGAGCCGAGGGCGCGAGCGCGCTGTACTCGTTGGTCGGCCATAAAGGCGACCTCTTGTTTATTCACTTCCGAAACAACGTAGAAGAACTGAATCGCGTCGAACGGGACCTCGCCAGGCTCAATATTTCCGACTTCCTCGAACCAACCAGCTCGTATCTTTCGATTGTGGAGTTGGGATTATATGAGTCCACGATGAAGGTCTATAACGGCCTGCTGGCCAAAGGAGTCGCGCTGCATTCTCCCGAGTGGCAATCAGCCATCGAGGAAACCCTGCAGCGGCAGAGCGAAGCAATGCGCCCCCGACTCTTCCCGGAGATCCCCGACACGAAGTACATCTGCTTCTATCCAATGGATCGGAAACGCGGCGAGCACAAGAACTGGTACGAGGTGCCAATGCACGACCGGCAGCGCATGATGCATGAGCACGGTCAGGTGGGTCGCCGCTATGCCGGGCAGGTCAAACAGATTATTTCGGGCTCAATCGGCCTCGATGATTGGGAGTGGGGTGTGGATCTTTTCGCCGAAGACCCTGCCATCTTCAAAAAGCTGATTTACGAAATGCGCTTCGATGAAGTGAGCGCGGTCTACGCATTGTTCGGGACCTTCTATGTAGGAGTTCGTGTTCGGCCAGATGAGCTACGATCGTGGCCAGCCTAAACCGCTTGCCTGAGATTTATTGACACTTTTCGCCACTTTCCTTGCGTGAGGACGATTCTCGAACTACTCCTTGCGCTCCTCGACGTTTTCCTTGTTTTGCTACGAGGCCGACCGTCCGGCTTGCGCGTGGGGCGAGGCGAAACCATCTATCCGGCACCGCGTGACTCGTCCTTGTTCGGCGTCACACAGGCCCCTCCTCGTCTTCTGACTCTCGAGCTGTATTTCGCCCATCTCCGAGGCGCCTCAGTTCAGCAGTTGTCTCAGGAGATTCAGGCGCCTGCCGAGTGGGTGATGGAGCGTCTGGAAGCGGCTCGCGATTGTGTGGAGTTCGAGATGCCCGTCGCAGAGACAGGATCCGTAAAGAAAGCGAAAGCTGCCGAGATCGAGCCTGCCTGATGACGGATCGATCTGGTGCGGATGATAGGACTTGAACCTACACTCCCTCGCGGGAACTGGAACCTAAATCCAGCGCGTCTGCCAGTTTCGCCACATCCGCACGTCGCTAGTCAACCGCTAGGATAGCATTTAGGCTGTCGCAGCAACCACGGCGCGGGTCACAGGGGCCATCGTAAGATCCATGATCCGGGGAGCTGACGAGCCGCAAGCGCATGGACGGTGCTCCATCCGTCCGGACATGCCGATGAGTAGACGCGCTACCGGAGTTCTCAGACAGTCGAAGCTGGTGACCGCAAGTTGTCCGCTACAGGATTCAACCACGGTCGTCTCGCGCACATGGAGACCCTCGTGGGCCTCACACTCCTCCGCCACAACCTCACCGTGGATGCCTAGAAAGACTTCGAAGGTAGGAACTCGAAAGCTCTTCCAGAAAAGCTCCCGATCCTCTCCCGTCATCAGACCGTGGTTCGGGCCGACGAACGCAATACACGGATAACGAAGTTCTCGACCGTTTCGCGCCACCTGGCGAAGCTTGTCTACAGGAGCGGCAATCGTGTCATAGCGCCCTTCGGAGCTCGGACCGAGAATCCATGGCACAGGCTTGAAGCCGGGAATCAATACCTTAACCACAGGCTCAGGTTGCAGCGGATAGCGCAACTCAGGTGTCTCGTTCTGACCCCTCCGATTTACAAAATCGTTACGCGACGAATAAAATTCCGCGGCGGTGATAAGGGGGAGGTCGTTTAAATCGATGTCGCCTGAGGGCGATAGAAACTTCGAATAATAATCCGAGTTTCGAGCAGACTCGAGAAGACGCTCGAGACGCTCTGTAAGCGTACGGGGGATGTTTCGGGACGGCACAGCTTGATTACTTCTAGTGTGCCGTCCGTTAGTAGATTCTCAAAGCCGCTAACTGTGATTATTGGGAGAAGTCCTGGCCCTCGGCCATAGGGAAACGCGTGATGCCGGCCGAAAGCGCGAGCTGCGTCAAACCCGCGACGTTGTTCACACCGAGCTTCTTCATCATCGTTTTTCGATAGCTGCGAACAGTTTGCAGTCCCAGATCCAACATCACGGCGATCTCTTTGCTTGTTTTCCCTTCGGCGACCAACCGCAAAACCTGAAGCTCTCGAGGCGACAACCCCTCGAGCGCGGAAGGTACACCCTTCGACTCGAGGTCACCGCGCTGAATCCGATGGAGCAATCGATCTGATACTTGCGGGCTCAAATATGAGCCGCCTTTCGCGACCGTACGCAGCGCGTCAAGCAAATCGTTATCAGACGCCTTCTTCAGGACAAAAGCGCGAGCACCGGAGCGGATTGCGCTCACCACGGAATGCTCGTCATCGTACATAGACAGAATAATGATCTTCGTTTCCGGAATGTGGCGGAGCACCTCGGTCGTGGCCTCCACACCATTTAGACCTGGCAAACCGATGTCCATCAGGACAATTGAGGGTTTCAGACGCTTGCACATTTGCACGGCGTCAGTTCCGGTTTCCGCTTCACCTACAACATTGAATTCTTCGCTGTGCTTCAATATCGCCTTGATGCCGTCCCGCATGATCTTGTGATCATCCACCAGCAACACGTCGTAACGCATACAGTGTCCTTTAGCCCAAGTCTCCTTCGGCGCCAATATCCGACTTGCTCAAGGGTGATTTTTCCCGATTGGCCGAGTAAACTCCACGAACAACCGTACCCTTGCCGAGAGTACTAGTAATTGTAAGCTGAACGCCCGATTGAGCGCCGTAGTGCTCCATCAGCAGTAAGCCTAATCCCGGAGCCTGTGCCCTGCGTTGTTCGAAATCGAATCCTTTTCCGTGATCACGGATTTCGAGTACGCTCTGCCCACGCGAGCCCTTCACCAAAACCTCCACACGGTTCGACTCAGAATGCGTAATGGCGTTCTCGAGCGCATGCTCGGCAATCTTATACCAGGCGTTACCGACTTCAAGAGGGACACGTACGTTGGGGTCATACTGGAACCGAAGGTTTCCTGGGAAACGGGCTCGTAACCTCCCTACAAGGCGGTCCAACGCGTTCTGGAGCCCGACACGCTCCACCACGGCCGGGTTCAGGTCGTAGCTTAAGGCACGCACCTCCTGCATGGCCTTCTCGAGCATGTTCTGAATTTCACTCGTACGAGCACCGATCTCAGGCACTCTCCCCTGAAACTCCAGGCGCAGCGCGTCGAGTTGCAATCCGACCGCGCTCAGAACCTGTCCCACTTCGTCGTGGAGCGTTCGAGAGATTCGGTCCGATTCGACCTCGCGGGCGTTGATCGCCGAGACCAACATTCTAGTGAGCAGTCGATGAACATCGGACATTGGCAGGGCAGGCAATAGTGCCTCTCAGGCACTCTCTAGGTGTAACACAAGTGGAACAAGCAAACTAACATCTTTTTCGATCGGATTCTCACCAGTTCAGAACAATTTGAGGCGAATTTGGATCCGAGGCGAACTGACTTTCCGTACAGAGATTCAGACCATCTGACGATGAGGGCCGCAGAGCAACGCTAACCTTTTTCGAAAGCTGGATTTGCACGGCCAATTCAGCGATTTCCGCTCCGTAGGGAAAGCATGAGATGCGAATCGGCGATCCCTTGCGCTGTGCCTCGTTCACGAGTCGCTCCGTAACCGCAGCCCTCTCCAGAAACTGCTCTCTCTTCCGAGTCCACAGATAAATCGTGTTTTGGAACAGAAAAACCAGCGCGATAACGAGAGCCACTCGCTGCGCTCTGATGCTCTTGGGTACAGAGGTCAGAGCAATGGCAAAAAGCAAGGCGGCTCCGACACTGGCGAAGTAAAGATGCCGGCTCGGAACACGGCTCATGTAGGTCAGAAAGCTGTATGGGAGCAGGGCAACCACGATCCAGCAGACTACAGTCGCCAATTGATAGAGATGTCGCCGGCGACCGAACAGCAGAATTGCAATCAGCGCGAATAAGCCCCAGACCCACAACTCACGAATCGTACTTCGGGCAAGCACCGCATAGAACGGTGCATGAAGCGAAAATGTCCCGGCATCATGCAGGTGAATGTGTTTTTGCGGAGTGAGGAAAGCAAGAAGCGTGTAGATGCCGGCGAGTATCGCGTACGGCAATAAGAGCACAAACCGTCGCCTCAACTCGCCATTGGTCCACAAAACAAGCGCGGCCAATGGCGCGACAGCAACGGCGGACTCCTTTGACAGCAGCGCCAGCACAAAACAAACCAGCGACGCCATGTACAGGCCCGAGGACCGTGGGCGCTTCTGAACGTAGTGGATCAGAAACAGCAGGCTCAGGAGCGCAAAGAACAACTGCAGCAATTCCGGTATCGCCGCGTACCAGATGATCGCTTCCTGATGTGTCTCATAAACCGCGAAGAAAAACGCCGCCGCCGAAGAAACGCGATACCCGATAATCCTCCAGGCACCAAGCGCGTACACCAGCCACGTGTTGACGATATGAAGCAGCAGACTCTGCGCGTTCAGCACAAACGGGCTTAGGCCTAGCAACTTCTCCGTGTAATAGGTGAGGAAGAGCGACGTGGTCCGGCAACGATACAGCGGATCTGCGAGCAACTGCGCCCAGCCCTCGACGGGCGCAAACTCGCGAGCTCGCTGTATCTGAACGTAGTCATCCGAGATGTAGGCCATTCCGATGAAAGGCGCGTACACCACGACGACAAGCAACGAAAGCAGAACAAGCCAAATTGCCGGCTTCTTCGAGAGACGACTCAAGCTGTGTACCAAACAGGCAGTATGCACTGCCTCCCATTCCGACGATACCTGCGCACACTACAAGCGCAAGTGAGATTGCTCGGAAGTATCGCACAATCTCATGTGCTCACGCTAGCGCGCGAACCTCTTCAGCGTCTCGACCTCGCTCCAGGTCAGGTCTCGCCATTCGCCGGGCTTGAGATCGCCGATTCGCAGGCCTCCTATCGCGACGCGCAGGAGCCGCAAAGTCGGCAGCCCGACGGCTGCGGTCATTCGCCGCACCTGTCGATTGCGACCCTCCGTGAGTGTCAGCTCGAGCCACGACGTCGGAATCGACTTCCGGAACCGTATGGGTGGATCCCGCGGCGGCACATCAGGCTCACCTTCGAGAGCACGAACGACGGCAGGTCTCGTCGGACCATCCTGTAGCTGAACCCCCGAGCGCAGGGCCCCGAGAGCCGCTTCCAAAGGCAAACCTTCCACCTGCGCCCAATACGTCCGAGGGTGCCCAAACCGGGGATTCG
>DASQVJ010000531.1:0-8355 GCA_035640835.1 Bryobacteraceae bacterium | reverse complement strand
GGGGTGGTAATGGAGGCGGATGTTATCACATTGAAACAATGAACAATTCTCAATTGCACGGTCATCGAAGTGTCAACGTCTGATGAGGCGGGAGAAGGTATGCGCCACACACATTTTGCCCTTTGTTTTGCCGCACTGGCTTTGGGTACACTCCCTGCAATCGCCCAAGAGGTTTCGAGCCAGGTCGTGTATCGAACGGAGTTCGTGCTGAGGGATGACGGAGAAGCGACGAAGAGCCCTCGCAGGTACAACCTGGTTCTGAATTCCAATGGACGAGGGAGCCTGCGCGAAGGACTTCGCATCCCGATCCGAACCGGAAATCCTGTAGCCGCCGCGGTAAATCACTACGACTCGATCGTGCAGATTGAGTGCCGCCTGGAACAGGTAGGTGAGCGCGTGCGGTTGGAGGCAGATCTACAAATCACAACCGTCTCTCAACCGGACAAGCTTGAAGACGGGTCTCTTGCCCATCCAGTAACGGGCAACACACGCCTGGCCTTCAACGCTTTCCTTCGTCCCGGGAAGCCGGTTGTGGTAGGGGCAATTAATGATCCGGTGACCGCGCGCAAACTCGACATTGAGGCGAGCCTCACCAAAATCGATTAACAGTACATGAAGCTTCATACGGCTACGATTGGAGAGTGTCCTATTGGCTGATATTCGCGCTAGTAGCACTTACGTCGGCTAGTGCGCACGCTCAAATCTGGAATCTCTCGACAAACGGGACTGGAGACCAGATCTTCTTCATTTCCAGCCTAAGTCCGCGAGGCTCGGGTGATGCTGCCGTCGAGAAGGCTCTCACTCTGCGAAATGGCAGCGTCTCTGTCGTGGAGGCGAGCCCCGAGCCCATCGAATCGATCAGCTATCCGTTCTCTCGAACCGCTGTCAGCTCGTCGGGTGAGGTGTATGCCGTCAATCGATCCCGGTTGTGTCAGGGTGGCAGCCGCTGCATTGATCTTGCATCGACGAATACGACCGAGATTCACACGCCCTCGGGCACGTTGAGCTTCGACGGCACTGCCTCGATCAGTCCGAACGGCCGATACGCCGCTATCTTCAACAACCTTGATGAACAACAACCAATTCCGGTTTCGTACGTGCGCCTCGTCGATTTGGAAAACATGCTGGTGACGCTGGTGGGCCCGCAGTTCACCGATGAAGGGCAGCTTGTGGCGAACGACGGCTCCGTCCTTGTTCGCCAAGGTGAGGCGATTCGCGTGGTTCGCCCCCGTGGAAGTCTCAGCTTTCCGACCAGGCGTCCGGTGCGGCGGGCGTTGTTGGCAGCGGATGCAAGTCGCGTCCTCTATGATGTGCCGGAAGCTCCGTTCGAGATACGCGTCCTGGATCTCGATACCGGAACGGATCGATCTTTAGGCCCGGGACGCGAACCAATGCTCGCGGAGGATGGCCGCCAGTTCTCGTATCTGAGCATCGACTCGGAAGGGAGGCAGATCTCGATGGGAGATGCTGTCACGGGTGTCACGAGGCCGTTGATCAGACGAGACGCAGGATTTCGAGACCAGACGATCACGGGCGACGGCACGACAGTTGTTGCAGCGGCGAACGACGGGCGCTTGCTTGCCATCGACTCGACAACGGGCCAGGCGCGCGAGCTTTTCCGGTTCCTGACTCGTGCCTTTTCGCTGCTCAGCAACGTGGTTCCAGGCTCGTACAACGAGTTGCTTGGACCTTTCCCACAAGGTATCGATCCTGAGATTCGGGCCGGAGATGTATCACCCATGGTTCTGGGTCGGGTGGATCGAGGCACCGCGTTCCAGTTCGCTTGGAACACCAACGTGAATGCAGATGCTGCGGTGACAGTCAGCTTCGCAGATTCGCCCTTGGAGCAGAGGGTCGGGACGGGTGTACTCGAAGCGGCCGGCGTTGCTCTCGCGCTTGGACGGAGTGGAGACTCGTTACTCTATGCGATTCACGAGAACTGGTCCGGGTTTGTCAGTCCACAGAGTCCTGCGCGACCAGGCGAGGTCGTCCACATGTACGGGGTCGGTTACGGACCGGTGGATGGCTCTGTGCCGAACGGGCAACGAACACCATCGGTTCGTCCATTTCGCATTACCGCTGGTTGCGAGTGGAGGGCCATCGGCATAGGTTCCGATCCGCGACCTATTGCCGTTCCGTATGCCGGCTTGGCCCCCGGCATGGTTGGGATGTACCAGCTCGATGTGCGCATTCCGAGCGACTGGCGGTACGCCCTCTTCAACGCTTACTGCGATGGCACCGGGATCGTGCTGCGCACGGCAGCGATTCCCGTTTCGAATAACTAGTCCGGGGCAGACGGCGTCAGAGGCAGGAACATCTCAACTCTCGCGCCGTTCGGCGCCTTCGGTGCGATCTGCGCATCGCCGCCATGAGCACGCGCAATCCGCCTCACCACCGACAACCCAAGTCCAGTGCCCGGCACACCGTGCTTGCCCGAGTTGCCTCGAAAGAAAGGTTCGAACACCAGGTCGGCATCGGCAGGGCTGATCCCCGGCCCTTGGTCCGACACCCAAAGCACGACTTCCCCATTGCGACGGTCCGCACCAATGTAAATCGGAGAGACAGGCGGCGAATACTTCACCGCATTGTCCAGCATCTGGCGAAGTGCAAGCTCGATCAGGTTGCTATCCACTTCGATGGACGGAACTCCATCGGTCGGCAAACGCTGGATGGTACGGCCACGCAGACGGCTGCCCATCTGTCGAACGACTCTTTCCAGCAGATCCCCAATGTTCACCGAAGATGTGTGCAGCCGGAACTTGCCGCCCTCAATGCGTGACAGATCGATTGCGTCGGTCACAAGACTGTTGAGGCGATCCGCTTCTTCGTCAATGACGTGCAGCAGTTCGCGATCATTTGGCGGCAACGACTCATCGCTGAGAATGGTCGTACTCGCTGCCTTGATGGATGTCAGCGGAGTTTTGAATTCATGGGCGATCGCATCGAGCAGAGTGGACTTGAGTTCCTCGCTCTGCCGCGCCGCGTGGGCCTTGGTTTGCGAGTCTATCGTGCGCGCTCTTTCCAAACCGACAGCAACCAGATTTGAGATGGCATCCATCGTGGTGTCGCTTACCTGGCCACGGATGCCGAGTACACCCTCAGGTTTGCCGCCAAGACGGATGGACGCGAATCTCGACGTCAGGTTATCCGCTCGGGCGATGTCGCCGGAGAGTGCGGTGTTGAGAATGTCAGGTGGGATCGTCAGGTCTTCCGGACCGCCCTGATACTGGCGGTCTGAAGCGACGTCGTAGAGCACGACCGCGGGGAGCTCGAACGACTCGGCAACTCGTTTTGCCAGACGATGGGGCAGCGGTCTTTCACCCTGATCGAGGAGAATCGCGCGCCCAAGCGCATATAACCTCTCGAGTTCCCGTTGGCGAGCCAGCGCTGCCGCCTTCTGACGCTGCGCACGCGCCGAAAGCTCGCTGGCAACGACCGCCGCCGTCAGAAACGCGAAGAGCGAAACCCAGTTCTGCGGATCTGCGATCGTGAATGTGCCAACCGGTGGCAGGAAAAAGAAGTTGTAGCAGAGCATGGCGACGATGGAGGCGACGACGGCGACTCCTATGCCCCATGCGGTGGCCACGGCCAGGACCGTGATGAGATAGCCCATGCCCACCGTGGCCTCGTTTACCGACAACTGGCGAAAGGTCGCGGTAACCAGCGCGACTCCCAGAATCGCTAAGGCCACGCGCAGCGCAATTCGAGCTCCGTGCGCGAAGGACATCCAACCAGCATTGTAGGCTTCCAAGAGGTCACGCCGTATCGGAGGATAGAGATATGGCTCGTGATGGTCGACCTGATCCTGACCTGCTGTTGCGCCAAGTGCAGGCTGAGGAGCAACGCGCCAGACGCGGCCGGCTCAAGGTTTTTCTCGGCTACGCCTCGGGAGTTGGAAAGACTTTCACCATGCTGGATGAAGGCCGGCGCCGAAAGAAGCGCGGGCAGGATGTGGTGGTCGGCGCCGTACAGACGAATCGTCCTCCCGAGACGGATGCCATACTCGCCGCTCTGGAAGTGATTCCGCTCATTGAGCTCCACGGCAAACCCTGCATCGATGTGCCGGCGATCCTGCGGCGGCATCCGCAGGTATGCCTCATCGATGGACTCGCCTGGGACAACCCTCCCGGCAGCTCCAATCCTCATCGCTGGCAAGATGTCCTGAATCTGCTCGATTCCGGCATTGATGTGGTCGGCACCATCAACCTGCAATACATCGCTGAATACCGCGACCGGGTCGCTGCCATTACGGGCAAACGCGTGGAACAAGTGGTGCCACTCAGTTTCATCCATAGTGCGGACGAGATCGCGATCGTTGATGCACCAGCAACGGATGCGCTCCGACAGGCAAAGGACCAGAGCGGAGATTACGAGCACCAGCTCCGAGCTCTACGCGAACTCGCGTTGCTCGCAGCCGCTGACGTGGTCGACCGACAGCTGGAGAGCTATCTCGAGCGTGAGGGCGTCCCGACGCTATGGGGCACACAAGAGCGGATCATGGTTTGTATGACCGCCCGCTCGGACGCAACGCATATGATCGGCAGCGGTGAGCGCAACGCCCGCCGGTTTCATGGCGAATTGTATGTGGTCTATGTGGAGCAACCGGCTTTAACCCCTGAAGATCGAATGCAGCTGGAGCGTAATCTGCAAAGAGCCAGAGAGGCCGGGGCGCGAATCGAGATCCTTCGTGGAGAGGACCCTGTGGACGCCATCATCAAGTTCGCTTTGGAGCACGGAGTCACGCAGATCTTCATCGGCCACAGCCAGCGGCGCAGTCTGTGGAGCCGGCTGACCGGCAGTCCCGTCGACCGGCTCATTCGACGGGCCGAGGGGATCGACATCCAGGTGTTTCCGCACTGAAATGAAGGGCCGGCTCAAAATCTACCTGGGCTATGCAGCGGGAGTGGGCAAGACCTATCAGATGCTTGCTGAAGGCCAGGAGCTCAAGCGTCGCGGACGAGATGTGGTCGTCGGCTACTTCGAGCCCCATGGCCGCGAAGACACGATCGCCCGTACAGAAGGTATGGAGATCATTCCGCGCCGGTGTATCGATTACCGCGGAACGACCTTCGAAGAGATGGACACGGATGCGATCATCGCCCGTGCCCCGGAGATTTGCCTGGTGGACGAGTTCCCACACACCAACGTACCCGGATCGCCTCGTCCGAAGCGATGGGAGGACGTCGTGCTCCTGCTGGACCACAACATCGACGTGTTCAGCACCATGAACATCCAGCATCTGGAGAGCTTGAACGATCAGATCTTTCGCATCACTGGCGTGCAGGTTCGGGAGACGATTCCGGATTGGGTAGTCAAGCAGGCGGATGAAGTGGTGATGGTGGACGTAACCCCGGAGGCATTGCTCAACCGCCTGAAGCGCGGCGTCATCTACGCTCCCGACAAGACGGAGCGAGCGCTGCTGAACTTTTTCCGCGAGCCCACGCTGGTGGCGCTGCGGGAGATGGCGCTCCGGCAAACGGCGCATGAGGTGGATGTGCGCCAGCTCTTTCCGGACGGTTCTGGGCCAGGCTTTCTCACAAGTGACGGACTCTTTGTGCCGGACGACAGCGCGCAGACGAATGAGCGCTTGCTCTTGCACATCACGCCCGACCCTGCGACCGTCGCGCTCATCCGGCGCGGCCGTCGAGTGGCCGACTATTTGCAGGCGGACTGCATCGCCGTAGCGATCGAACGATCGGCCGCACTCGAAACTCTCGGCTCGCAGGATCGCGACAGGCTGACCAAGCATCTCGAGTTTGCACGCAATCTCCACATTGATACGAGAATCCTGGAAGGCGACGATGCGGCAACAGCACTCGTCGACTTTGCACGCGCGAACAAGGTGACTCAGATCTTCATCGCACGTCCAGGCCGAACCCCTTGGACTGCCGCACTTGGACGATCGCTGGTTCAGCGAGTCGTCCAATTGGCGCGGGATATGCGGGTGACGGTGGTGGCGGATCGCTCACGGAGTGTGAGGAAGTCGGCGTCGTAGAGTTGATTCTCGTGCTTCAATGCTTCGCTGCAGGAGATCTCGCGGGCAACGTCGAGAGGTCCGGAAGCGGCGTGTCGCGGGTCTGGTTCGGCAGCACCGGATACTCGATTGCCGGCATTTTGCCTGTGGTGCTGGCCAGAAACTCGGCTATCGACTGCGCTTCGTCGTCCGTAATCTCGGCCCCTAGCTGAGCGACACCCATGATTCTTACCGCTTGCTTCAAATCCCAAACTTTGCCGGAGTGAAAGTAAGGAGGCGTGACCTCGGCGTTCCGCAGCGAAGGAGATTTGAACACATACTCGTCGCTTGCGGTCCTGGTGACGACAAATCGTCCCTTGTCTTCCGGCGGCAGAATCTCTGCTCCGGGGCGCTCAACCACTCCAAAGGGAAAGTATCCTGAGCCGCCGAGATTCACGCCGCCATGGCAAGTGGCGCAGCCCGCCGAAAGATAGCGATCGAGACCGCGCTTTTCGTTAACGGTGAGAGCGTCACGCTTGCCTCTCAGGTACTGATCGAAACGAGAATCCGGCGTGAGGAGCGTTGCTTCAAACGCCTCGATCGCGCGGGCCATATTGTCGAACGTAACCGGGTCAGTCTCTCCCGGAAAGGCCGCGCGAAACGCCTCTACATACCCGGGAATGCTTTTGAGCGTTCGAACCACCCGATCCGGATTGCTCGCCATCTCGACCGCTGCTTGAACGGGACCCTTCGCCTGCTCCTTGAGATCTCGAGCCCTGCCATCCCAGAATTGGGCGATGTTGAAGACGGCGTTCAAGACGGTGGGGCTGTTGCGAGGTCCCTTCTGCCAGCCATGTCCGACGGAAGTCTCTTGCAGGTCCACTCCACCAAGCCCAACGTTGTGGCAGGTGTTGCAGCTGATGAGCCAACTCGAGGAGAGCCGGGGGTCGAAGAAGAGCATCTTTCCGAGGCTCACCTTTTGGGGCGATGACGGATTGTCCTTCAGCACCGGCGGAGTCTGCGGTAGTGGTTTGAAGGCTGCCTGCGCTCGACGCAGAAGAGTTTCTTCGTCCATTTTGGCTGGTGCCAGCGTGGAGCGTGCAGGCGTTTTCGTCGCATCACGCGAGGTTTGGGCCGCCACCGTAAAAACAGCCGCTGATAGAAGCGCGAGTGAAAAGCGACTAGGAAAGGACACAATTACTCTAGGTCATACCACACCAGACTTTACTGGATCTTAGCTTCCTCTCGCGCGAGAGTCTCAGGAGGCCCGCCACTTCGTGCGGGTATACGCGACGTGGAAGCCCTTGCGCTCGGCGTTTCGCTGCGACTCGCTTCCGGCCATTGCAACCATCATTGCCAGATCGCAACCACGCGCAGCGGCAAAGCGCATGCGCTCCTGTAAGAGCGCCGCTTGCAGTCCGCGACGCCGTAGCTCAGGCACGGTCGCCGCACCCGAGAACAACGCGGTGCCGTCATGCAGGAACAGTGATCCTGCTGCTCCGGGCACACCCTCGAGTTCTGCAAGAAAGCAGATGCCGCCCTCTCGCGCAGTGATAATGTCGCCGAGTTGCAAAAGGAAGGGCTTCAAGTCCGGCATCTCGTGGGACCAACCGCGTGCGCTCACATCCGTCCACGTGTGGGCGTCTTCCGGTCCAATCGCTCGAACCCGAATGCGAGGGGCCTTCAAAGGAGGCGGCTCCACAACGGGTTGGAAGACGACGTTGCTGATCTCAACAGGCCGGTATCGGCGAGCACAAAGCAGATCGATCGCTGGGACTCCGGCCAGCGGGCTTACTTCGTGGAACACAGGTGCTCCCCGTTCTCTGAAGTAAGCTTCCAGTTCGTCGAGAATCTGCGGCGTCAGCTCTTCGAAGACGCCGAGACCAAAGGTCTGAGTTACCGGAGAGTCAACGCCATCGAAGATTGCGTACGCGCCTCCGCACTGGATCCATCCGGCACCGCTTTCGGGGAACAAACGCCTTCGAGCCTCGGCAAACGTCACCGCAGCCGAACCCTCGGTGCGCTCGAGACGCCTTGAAAGTGCGAGATCCGCGAAGATCATCCGCCTAGTTATGGCATGAGCGGAGGACCTTCGCAAATCTTGTGACCCACTTCAATCGCCGTAGGGCATCGGCGGAACTTTTCCGAGCAATCGTGAGTACACCGTCAAAGCGCCACGATGATGCGCTGTGTGCTCGACAATCGCACCGGCCACCGAGGCGATCGGTGCGCCGCCCATCACGGGACCCTCGGGCAGTGGGGTCGACAACTCGGCTTCATTGCGAGTGCTGAAGAACTGAATCGCGTTCTCGAACGACTTGTTCAACCATGCGCGCGCTGCAATCAGAGATGTGACAGCGTTGGCCTCAGCGACATGGCGAGCAAAGTCCATGTCAAAGCCC
>DASQVJ010000530.1:0-7620 GCA_035640835.1 Bryobacteraceae bacterium | reverse complement strand
CGGCGATTCACCGATGGCGCGCGAGAAGCGATTGCCAGCAACGATAGATCCTCGACCACCATGGAGGCGCTGTCTTCCATGCACCAGGATGTTGCCCGACGCGTGCAAGATCTCGTTGCGGCAACGACACAGCGTGCCTTGCAGACAGATCACGAGCTTGCAGGGCGCTCTCGTGAGCTTGCCGATGAGTCTGTTCCGCTCCTCGGCGCCTGCTTTCTGCTGGCGCTGATCAGCGCAACCCTCACCATTCAGCTGACCCGGAGCAGCGTGGAACGAGTCGAATGGCAGGCGGGAGAACTCGGCCGCATCTCCTGGCACATGCTGCAGAGCCAGGAGCAGGCGGCCCGCCGTTTCTCACATGAGTTGCATGACGAGCTCGGACAAAGCCTTGCGGCCATCAAAGCCAATCTGGCAGGCCTAAGCCCTTCGAATCTCGAGGCGCGACGCTCAGATTGCATGGGACTCGTGGACGAAGCGATAGCCAACGTGCGCGAGCTTTCGCAGCTGCTGCGGCCGGTGATCCTCGATGACTTCGGATTAGATGCGGCTCTTGCCTGGCTGACAGAGAAGTTCTCGCAGCGCACCAATATTCCCGTTCAGTATGATTCGAACCTCCCGACGCGGCTCGATGAGGAATCGGAGACTCATCTGTTCCGCATCGCGCAGGAAGCGCTGACAAATATCGCGCGCCACTCTCAAGCCACACAGGTACGAATGTCTCTGGAGTGCATTGGCGATCGAGTCGAGCTGACGATCGAGGATAATGGTCGTGGATTCACAATTGGCGAACGTGTGCCTGCGACGAGCCTGGGCATGGTCGGAATGCGTGCTCGCGCCCGGCAGGCTGGAGGAGAATTGACCGTTTCCTCCGGAAAGAGTGGCGGTGTCCGTATTTTGGTTCAGATCCCTGCACAGACTCTCAGCCTATGAATGCCGTCAAGAAGATACGAATCCTGCTGGCAGACGATCATGCTGTCGTGCGAAGCGGGTTTCGAATGCTGCTCAGTGCCGAGCCCGATTTTGAGGTGGTCGGCGAATCGGCGGACGGTCTGGATGCTGTACAGAAAGCGACTGCTCTGGAACCCGATGTGGTGGTGATGGACGTGACGATGCCCAACCTTAACGGCATCGAGGCAACGCGGCGATTGGCGGCAGAAGCGCCTCGGGCGCGCGTGCTTGCCCTCTCGATGCATAAGGACGCGGTGTATGTGCGCGAGATCCTCCGGGCGGGTGCGCGAGGCTATTTGTTAAAGGACTCCAAAGAGGGTGACCTCATCAACGCGGTGCGGGCTCTCTCTCGTGGCGAAGGCTTCATCAGCCCGGCTGTGTCGGACGCGGTCCTGAGCGACTATCGCAAACACGTCACCGATCCGATCGACCTCCTAAGCACGCGCGAGCGTGAAGTTCTCCAGCGAATCGCGGAAGGTCAGACCAATAAGGAGATCGCGTCGGCACTGAACCTGAGTGTGTACACAGTGGAAGCACACCGTGGTCGAATCATGGAGAAGCTCAACCTTCACAGCGCAGGCGAACTGGTTCGTTTTGCGATTCGCAGCGGCCTGATCGACTGACACGACTGGCCGCCGCATGCTTTGGAAGAGAAGCTCAAATCCTTTGATGATTTCGAGATTGCCCAACTCGACACGTCCGAGACAACTATCTTCGTACGCATGTCCGGTTCAGGACCCCCAATTCTGCTCCTCCACGGGTTTCCGCAAACACACTTGATGTGGCGTGGCGTTGCGCCGCTGCTCGCGCGCGATTTTACGGTGGTCTGTGCTGACCTTCGCGGCTACGGACGCAGTGGCTGTCCCGCATCGACACCGGATCATGCGCCCTACTCCAAGCGGGCAATGGCACGAGACATGGTCGCCGTTATGCAACTGCTCGGGTTCAAGCGCTTCTCGGTCGCTGGACATGACCGCGGAGGGCGGGTAGCATATCGCCTCGCCCTCGACCATCCGGCTCGAATCGAACGTTTGGCTGTGCTCGATATCGTTGCCACCAGTACAGTGTGGGACCGGGCAGACGCGCGGTTTGCAGTTGCTTACTGGCCTTGGTGCCTGCTCTCTCAACCTGAACCGCTTCCAGAACGTCTTATCAGCTCGGCACCTGACGTAGTCATCGACGACGCATTCAGCGGCTGGGGATCACCTCGGGACGTCTTCGACTCCGAGATCCGCGCCGCTTATGTGGATGCCATTCGCGACCGTGAGCGAGTACATGCGATCTGCGAAGAGTATCGGGCCGCGGCCACGCTTGATCGTGAGCACGACATAGCGGACATCGAAAGTGGAACCCGAATCACGTGTCCTATGCTCGCCCTTTGGAGTGCTTCGGGGCCTTTACACAGCTGGTATGCGGATGCCGGTGGACCCGTCGCGCTCTGGCGCCAATGGTGCGATGCTGTTCAAGGCCACGCCGTTGAAGGTGGCCATTTCTTCCCGGAAGAGATCCCGAAGGCGACCGCCGAAGTCCTCCACAAGTTCTTTACGAGTTCTTGAAGGCGCTCTCGGGCGTGCCTCGGACCGCAACGCCGGAGAGATGCTGCGCCCCTAAAACATGCTCGAGGAGGTTGCTCATGATCCGCCGCTGTGATGAACGAGACTTGGATCTGATTTGGTCCATCATCAACGACGGTGCGCAGGCTTACGCGGGCGTCATTCCCTCGGATTGCTGGACGGAACCATACATGTCGATGGACGAACTGCGCGCTGAGCTGGAAAGCGGAGTGACGTTTTGGGGATATGAGGAGAATGGAACGCTGCAGGGCGGGATGGGCATTCAACCACTCGCGGACGTGACGCTG
The DNA here is from genome assembly GCA_035640835.1 of Bryobacteraceae bacterium. Taxonomy (GTDB): domain Bacteria; phylum Acidobacteriota; class Terriglobia; order Bryobacterales; family Bryobacteraceae; genus DASQVJ01. Next base: position 4,811 of record DASQVJ010000530.1, on the reverse strand, counting down.
ATTCGCCACGCATATGTGCGCACTCATTATCAGGGCCGAGGCATCGGGGCGTCTCTTCTGTCACATCTCAGGAAGCTTGCCCACGGCCCAGTGTTGATTGGGACATGGGCTGATGCCGTATGGGCCATCCGCTTCTATCAGAAGCATGGATTTCGCCTTGTGACTCCGCAGCAAAAAGAGCGGCTTCTGGCGCGGTATTGGAACGTGCCGGACCGTCAAGTGGAGACCTCGGTTGTGCTGGCTGACGCGACATGGCAAGAAGAGCTGTGAGGTTTGAGGCGGCGATGTTGGGGTCACTCATGCCCCAATCGTTCTTTGATGAACTGAGCTCTGGCGCCAGGATCCACTCGTGGCAGTTCGATCAGCTCGTACCCCAAGCTGCTGTAGACTTCTGCCATCTCCGTGAACGTCCGCTCAGCTTCGAAGAAATCCTGTTTCCTTTCATCGTCCGTCGTATAGATATCTTTCCAGGGTGGAGCAAGGAACACCACTGGCGCATAACGATAACGATGACACGCGTCCTGAATTGCACTTTGATCGGCAAGGTCGATCAGCCGCGCATAGCACAGCGTGTCAGGGATACCGCGGTCACAAAACATGCGCCGCGGTGAGGGAGTATTCGCCAAGTAAACCTGGATCGAACGCTCAAGCATGAGTCGGGTGTACTCTTTCCGATCAGCCCAAGGAAGCGCGTTTCCGCCGACTCGCAGCTGCTCCTGGATGAGCGTCCGTGCAACTTCGCCAATGACAGGGTAGCCTAACCTGCTCAGCTCATTGAGAACTGTTGTTTTGCCGGAACCGGGTCCGCCTGAAATGATGAAGAGGTGCGGGTTCGCAAAACCTCCACGCGACAGATTGGACGTCATAACGATAGGGTCAGCGTCGCAAGCCTGAGCCATCACCCCTTGCGAGGCAATCCGGCAATTGTGATCGGAGCCGCATCACCAAGCGGGACGGGCTCAGGCTCGGACTCGCCTAGCGGGTCGTTAGCACCACGCCTGTTTGCGAACTTCGGCTTCCGATCCGAACGATGACAGGCACCTGCGCACCTCGCGTCGTCTCGACCGGAACCCGCACGTTCATCTGAAAAGCTCCAGCCGGCGATCCCGGAGCTCCTCCTGCATAAAGGACCTCCGCTGGCCGGCCTTGGATCTCGACCGCGACCTGCGCATTTGGCACAGGCAGGCGGTCCGCAGTGATGATGAGACCATCGGTCCCGGCAGGCGCGGTCTGCCCCTCGCCGGTTCCAAACAGGCTGATGATTGCCCCGGGCTCAGCACCATTTCCCGGCCTGTTCGGAGTGTTGTCCTGATTGAGGATCGCGCCCTGAGTGCCATCCGCTGTGAAGAGTCCGGGTGCAGTTTCCGCGATCGCGAGCGAAATCGAGTCAGAGCGCTCACCCCCGAACTCGACAACCAGGTTCGCAGAAGCACGACCCGTTAAAGAGTAAGGGAGAATCGCCGTGACCTGGTTCGCAGAACTATACACGATCGGCGCAGCAGTGCCATCGATCAGCACGCGGGTGCCCCCGGCCTCAACATCGAGTCGCGCGTTCGTAGTGGTGCCTGACACAAGTGAGGACGGCCCGAGCCCCGACCCGAAAAGTGTGATGTACTCGCCGGGCGCGATGGGTCCCGTCGAGAAGCTAGCCGCGTTTGTCACAGCTTGAACCTGAGGGCCGGCCGTTTGGAGAATCAGGGTAACCGGTACGGTTACGGGAGGAACTGCCGGATCCAGGCTCAGGATCGAAACGCTGCCGCTGTAGGTGCCTGGAACAAGACCCGAAGGATTGGCTGAAATCGTGATGCGACCTGGAGCCGTGCCTCGCGATGGCGAAACCACGAGCCAGTTACCCGTTGTCGTAACCGCGGTGGTCGTAAATCCAACGTCCTCTCCAGATGTGGCGAGTTGCACTTCCTCCGCGCTGGGAGGCCCTGAGGCGTTTAAGCGATAGCGCAGGACGACGGCTTCGGGAGTCGCCCGTAACGTCGGCCGCGCTCGCACGAGCAAGGTCACGGGAATCGTGAGAGGGTTCCCCGGACCCGTAAACGTGACGGAGCCGTTGTACGTTCCAGGCGCAAGATTGCTCGTGTTGGCGGTCAGGTTAACGGTCCCGGGAGTATCAACAGAAGTCGGTGTCAAACTAAGCCAACTCGCATCTGATCGCGTGATGGTCACACGTACGCCCGGTGTCGAGCTGTTGACCAGCACCGATTGATTGCCTACATCGCCCGCACGGAGATCGAAGACGACCTGCGTCGAAGACAGAGAAAGCAGAGGAGAGGACGTGATGTTGAGAGTGACAGGAACAGTTACAGGCGCCGTCTGCGTAGAGCTAATCGTGATGGTTCCGCGATAAGTCCCCGCTGCGAGTCCGGCGACGTTCACCGGTGCGACGGTCACGCGACCAGGAGTTGTGCCCGTGTTGGCGCCACTGATCATGAGCCACGAGCCCTGCTCTGAAGTAGCAGAAGCCGAAAACTGGAGCGATCCGGCACTCGATTCTATCGAGATTGTTTGGGTTGGAATCGTTGCGCTCCCTTGCGCAACGTTGAACGTCAGGCTTGGAGGGCTGGTGAGCAACTGCGGAGCCGTTGAGCCTCCGCCGCCAATGGTGATCGAGAGACTCCGTGTGGAGCTCACCCCGCAAGCGTCGTTGGCCTTCAGCACGAAGTTGAAGGTTCCGCTTTGGGTCGGCGTTCCGCTAATTGCGTATCCTCCATCAGACTGCTGCTGAACCTGCAAGCCCGGTGGCAGACTGCCTGAGCTCACCGACACGCTAGGTTTTGGTAAGAAGGGTGTCGCACAGCCTCCGGTCACACTGATCGCTTGCTGGTAGTTGGTACCCACGCTTCCCGCCGGAAGACTGGTGGTTGTGATGGTTGGACCGGCGCCCGTATTTAGGATGGTCAGCGAAAGATTGCGCGAGGCCGTGTTGTTCGAAGCATCGGTGGCGGTCACCACCAAAGAGAAGCTGCCGGCGGATGTCGGCGTTCCTCCGATAGTTCCGGTCTGCTCATTGAGCGTCAGTCCTGGCGGCAGGGCTCCGCTGATAGACCATCGATAGGGTGGCGTGCCGCCATTCGCAGCTAAGGTGATGGAGTAAGGACTGCCTGTGGTTGCGCCCGGCAACGTAGTCGTGGTGATCTCAAACGCGGCCTGTCCAGCCTGGGTCTGGGTGACGGTAAACGTCTGGCCTGCGATGGTCAATGTTCCCGTGCGAGACCCTCCCGTGTTCGTCGCCACAGCGTAGGTTACCGAGCCATTGCCGGTCCCGCTCGAACCCCTTGTAATCGTGATCCAATTGGCTGTACTCAACACAGTCCAGGCGCATCCTGATTGTGTCGTCACATCCACGGCGCCCGTGCCGCCGTTGGACGCAAAGAGCTGGGACGTGGACGATAGTCTGTACGTGCAGTTTTGACCAGGGTCGACCTGGAGCGTAAAGCCAGGCGTGTTCGTGTACTCGCCGACGTTGGCGTTGATGGGCACCGTTCCGGCGACAGGTCCAAGAACGAGATCGCAGCTGGCGATACCGTTCGCGTCCGATAGCGCGGTGCCACCGGGCCCGGCGCAGGTAGCCGTGGGCCCTGTTGTTCCCGTTTCCGGTGGGACAATGCGGATGCCTACATTGGGCACTGGTTGACCAATCTGGACGCCCCCTTGCGCGATGACTCGTACGCGAATCCCGCCAGGCAGCGTCTCACCCGCGCGGCCTCGAATCAACCGGTTCTCGAGACTCGGCGTGAGAATCTCAACGAGCGGTGGCGCCGCGATCGTCCCCGCTGGGGTACGACTAGCAGTCGTGGTGACAACAAAGGACACGCTGCCTAGGGCTGAGGTGGCCGTAACGGTCGCCGGCAAGTAGGAGGTTCCGGGCTGCAGGCTGGTGGCGACAAAGAACGTCATCGCCTGTCCATTCGGATCGGTCGAAGTGGTTGTGCCATTGAGGGTGCCTTGTCCGGACGCGATGGCCCAGTTCACGGGCACTCCAGCCACAGGACGCCCTGAAGAATCCCGGGCAAGCACGGTCATCGGAACCGTTGTCCGGAACTGTTCCTGGACTACCTGGCCGTTGCCGGAAACCAACGACAATGTCCCGCCCTGTTGCGCAAACAGCGCGGGCAGACAGCAAACGAGTACGAGAGCAGAACGCATGAAAACCTCGAGGGGGAGGAAGGACGGCGGAAGCGGCGCACGGGCGCCACATGCCGAAGTTTAGCACCGAGGGAATGTGAGTAATTGAATTGACAGTCCCGGATCGGTTTGCTCTAATGGGGACTGACCCACCGTTGCTCCTCAGTAGCTCAACGGTAGAGCATTCGGCTGTTAACCGAAGGGTTGTAGGTTCGAATCCTACCTGAGGAGCCAATAACTTACGGACATCTTGTGGTCGATTTTTGCAGCAGTGTAGGGATTTTTGTAGGGACTGATGGGTCCCAACATTGAGTGCCAGCGCGTATTGCTGAGCAACGCACGTCTCGAAAGGCACCTCATATCCGCGCTTCCTCAGTTGAAGAGCTGTTATTCCCCCCCACGGGGTCGTTTCGATGATGGGCAACCTTCTGCGTGCGGCATCTGAACTGCGTAGAGGCGCAACGACATCCGCGTAGGCGATCTCGGAGTCTCGGCAGCGTGCGAAGCTTTTTGAGTTTCGGCGGACTCCCGAAGGGTCGTTCCGGCCTTCTACCGTTATCATGATCGAGCTAAGGCTACTTAGATGGCGGACGCCTGGCACTTGCGCCTAAACTGTAGGGACTTTTGTTGGACTGCGCAGGATTTTTGTGCGGTGCAGATTGTGGCTGCTGGCA
>DASQVJ010000529.1:0-6435 GCA_035640835.1 Bryobacteraceae bacterium | reverse complement strand
CCCCGGGTGTTGCGGACCTTCTCGAGGTCTTCCTCGATGTTGCGGATCCGGGTATAGATGCGCCTCCGATCCGTCTCGAGCTGGGTTTCACCAGGGCCTCGAGTTCCGATACCGCCGCCAAGCCGCGACATCTCGATGCCTCGTCCGGCCAGTCTTGGCAGAAGGTAGTTCAGCTGAGCGAGTTCGACTTGTAGTTGACCCTCGCGCGTCCTGGCGCGAGCAGCGAAAATGTCGAGAATGAGCTGGGTCCTGTCAAGGACCTTGCATTCGAGCCTGCGATCGAGGTTGCGCTGTTGCGTTGGGGTGAGGTCCCGATCGAACACCACGAGGTCCGCCTCGAGCGAGCGAACCTTCGCATGGATCTCATCCACCTTGCCCGAGCCGATCAGCGTCGCTGCATCAGGCGCGTCACGCATCTGGATGCTTCGATCAACGACCTCGCCGCCCGCACTTTCGGTCAGGACAACGAGCTCTTCGAGCGACTCCTGCGGATCCGTTTCGATTGCCTCGGTTGTTCCAGACGAGGCTCTCCGGCTGGAACGGCTCTTGAGATCGAGCCCGACCACAATGGCTCGCTCGCGTAAAGATTCCGGCAAAACCGCTATCTACTCCATCGGCTCAACCGGCTTCGGAACACCCGGGGCGCCGGCGGCGACAGGTGCACCGGGCGCGGAGTGTGGAAAACCTGGTTGCTGCTGCCCACCAACGTTCGGTGAGTGCGAGGGCTTGGATACGACGACGGTCGATATCGCGTGTTTGAAAATCAGCTGCTCCTGATTGCTCGCTTCCAGGATGACAGAGTACTTGTCGAAGCTCTTAATGCGGCCGGAAAGCTTCACGCCACTCATCAAGTAAATGGTGAGAAAGATCTTGTCCTTGCGGGCATTGTTGAGAAAAGCCTCTTGGATGTTTTGTTGTGTGAGCTTTTCCACGTCCACTCCTTCGGCCTCTCCGGGCCTTTGCCGCTCTTGAATGTAACCGCGATAACCCTGCAAGTGTAACAAAGTTGTGGGATGTTGGCACCCGCCTGGTTTGTACGTCCTACTTCTAAAATAGGGCAATCCGATGGAAAATCGTCAAATCGCGGCCATGCTGGCCGAAACGGCAGACCTGATGGAAATCGCATCTGAGGACTCGTTTCGAATCCGAAGCTACCGCAACGCCGCCAGCGCAGTCGAATCCTACCCCGAGCGCCTTGCCGATATCGCTCGTGACCCTGACCGTAAGCTAACCGAAATTCCCGGAATCGGCAAGGGGATTGCTGCAGTGATCTGCGAGATCCTGGATCGCGGCTCGTTCGACCGCCGGGACCAGATGCTCGAAAAGTACCCTCCGACTGCTCTCGAACTCCTGAAAATCCAGGGCTTGGGGCCTAAAACGATCGCACTTCTTTTTGAGCACTTCCGGGTCAGCACCGTTGACGACCTCGAGCGCATCTGCCGGGAGCAGAAGCTCCGCACGCTGCCGCGCATGGGGGCGAAGCTCGAGGAGAAAGTCTTGCGCTCTATCGAGCAGTATAGAGGCAGTTCCGGCCGATACCTGCTGAGCTACGCGACCGCCGTCGCCACAGAGCTGTCGGAATTTTTACTTGCCATCGAAGGCGTTGAAAAGGTCACGCCTGCAGGCAGCCTCCGCCGCGGCCGCGAAACCGTTGGCGACCTCGACCTGATGGTGACAGGGCCTGCCGCCGAGAACGCGCTCGAGCCATTTACGAAGCACCCTCGTGTCCACGATGTGCTTGGCCGTGGGGCCAACAAAGCCAGCGTCAAGTTTGGGCTCGAGGGCCTGCAGGTGGATGTCCGGACCCTGAAGCCTGAAAGCTATGGCGCTGCCATGCAGTACTTCACGGGCAGCAAAGACCACAACGTTTTGATCCGACAGAGGGCCTTGCGTCAAAACCTCACGTTAAGCGAATACGGGCTGTTTCGATTGGAAGACAACACACTCCTAGCAGCGGCGACCGAAGAAGAAGTTTACGAACGCCTCGGATTGGCCTGGATCCCGCCCGAGCTTCGCGAGAACTCCGGCGAGATTGAGCGCGCTGAGACGCGCACGTTGCCCAAGCTGGTTGAGCTTTCCGACATTCGTGGTGACCTTCATATGCACACCATTGAGACTGATGGGCGCGCCACGCTCGAGGAACTGGTCGAACACTCGAGCGCGCTCGGTTACGAGTACATTGCCATCACCGACCACTCGAAGGCGCTCGCCATGGCAAACGGTCTCGACGAGAAGCGGGTTGTGGACTTCGCCGCTAAGATCCGCCAGCTGAACCGTAGTGGTCTCCCGCTGCGCGTCTTCGCCGGCCTCGAGTGCGACATCCGGCGCGACGGCACAATGGACATCGAGAACGACGCACTGGCAGAGCTCGACTTCGTGATCGGTAGCGTCCACAGCCACATGAACCTGGAGCCTTCCGAAATGACTGATCGATTTCTTCGCGCCCTGGAGTGTCCGCACCTGCACGCAATCGGTCACCCGACTGGGCGGATGTTGCTGCATCGAGACGGATATCCCTTCGACTTTGATCGAGTCGTCACGGAGGCTGTCGCCAGGAAGGTTGCGTTCGAGATCAACGCGAGCCCGGAGCGGCTCGATCTGCCAAGCCACCTTGTTCGTGCTGCCAAAGCGAAAGGTGCTCGCTTCGTGGTCTCTACCGATACGCATCACCCGAAGCACCTCCTGAATATGAAATTCGGCGTGATCACGGCCCGCCGGGGATGGCTCGAGGCATCCGATGTCCTCAACACCCTCTCTGCCGCCGATTTCGCTGCGGCGATCGCACGCTGAAGCACAATCAAAGGAATGAAACTGATTTCCTCTGAGAAGCTGATCGAAACGCCCATCTTCGAGGTCACGCAGGACCTCGCTGTCGATCCTGAGGGCTTTGAGATCAAGCGAGCCATCGTCCGCCACAAGGGGTCAGCTGTCATGATGCCGATCGACCAACGTGGCCGAATCCTGCTCGTCCGGCAGTATCGTTTGCCGGCGCGTCAGTATCTATGGGAGCTACCGGCGGGTCGACTGGACGATGGCGAGACCGTGTTGCAAGCCGCCAAGCGGGAGCTGCGGGAAGAGACCGGTTACCGCGCGCGCAAATGGACCAAGATCGCGACGTTTTTCGTCAGTCCGGGCTTCCTCGAGGAGAAAATGACGGTTTTCGCGGCCCAGGAGCTAACCGAAGGCGAGACCGAGTTCATGGAAGACGAACGCATCGAGAAGCGCTGGTTCGGCCCCAAGGAACTGGATCAACAGATTCAAGCCGGCAAGATCATTGATGCGAAAACGATGATCGGATTTCTGGCCTGGAAGCGGTACGGCGGCGCAGCCAAAGCTTCCCGATCGTTAGCACGATCTTGACGCCTGCGTGCAAGCTGGCCTTGAAATTACCGGAGATTTTGTTCTCCCCAGCGAGCCGCTGCCGGTATGTCACTGGTACTTCGACGACTCGCAGCTCTTCCTCGATCGCCCGCACCTGCATTTCGATTGTCCAGCCGTAGTTCCGGTCTTGCATGTCGAGGCGCTCGAGGGCGTCTCGTCGAATGGCGCGAAACGGCCCGAGATCGGAGTAACGGTACCCATAGAGCAGTCGAATCAACGTGGTGGACAGCCAGTTACCGAAGACCTGGTGCGGGAGTAACGCTCCGGGCTCGGTTTGGCCGAGCGCCCGGGAACCCAGGACCAGGTCCGCGCGTCCCTCCAGGAGAGGGGTCAGCAACTCTCCTATCTGTGAGGGATCCTCAGAAAAGTCGGCCTGCATAAAAATAATCGTGTCGATGTGTTCCGGAAGCGCCGATATAGCTTTAAGACAGGTGGCGCCGTACCCTCGTGTCGGCTCGTGCGTGACCATCGCTCCATGCGCTCTCGCGATTTCCGCGGTTGCGTCGGTCGATCCGTTATCGGCCACGATGATGGTCGTAACCACGCCCGGCGGGATGGCGGCGAGTGTTGCGCCCAGAACCGCCTCTTCGTTGAGAGCGGGTATGATGAGAGCCGCGGTCATGGCCCTTGGTCTAGAAACCGGCTGCATCTTGTAAGTAAAATCTAGGCATTAGTTCTCGTTGTTCCATGGAATCGGTCGCACAGCATCAATCGGACGAAAGAAATGAAAAGTCCACCCTGGCCTCGGTGGCAGGTTGGATACGTGACCTCTTTATATCGGTCATCATGGCAATTTTCGTGATCCTCTTCCTGTACCAGCCGGTAAAGGTGGAGGGTACTAGCATGATGCCCGCGCTTGTGGATCAGGAACGGATCTTCATCAACAAGTTCGTCTACAAGTGGGGTTTGGGCGACATCGAGCGGGGCGACATGGTGGTGTTCTGGTTCCCCGGCGATCCGACGAAATCGTACATCAAGCGGGTCATTGGCCTTCCCGGAGACACGGTTGAGGTCGACAACGGTGTCGTGATCGTCAACAACGAACGGCTGAACGAGGCTTACGTCACGGAAGAGTACCGGGACCGGCAGTCGATGGCCCCCTTCAAAATTCAGTCCGACGAGTTCTTCGTGTTGGGAGACCATCGAAGCTCCTCCAACGATAGCCGTTCCTGGGGCACCGTCCCCCGCAAGTTCATCTACGGTAAGGCTGTTTTCGTTTACTGGCCACTCGACAAGATGGGCCTTCTCCGTTAACGCCGGCTAAACAAAGACAAGATCAACGTCAGAATCAGACTCAGGATGATGCTGGTGGCGAGCGGGAAATAGATCACCGTGTTGCGCCCCCGCCATTCAAAGTCACCCGGCAATCTCCCGAGCTTTATCGGCAGCTTGTCGCCGAGCGTGAAGAGAACCCCCAGGGCGAGAAGCACGAGACCGGTGATGATCAATATCCGTCCCATGGTTCTATTGTCCGCCTTTGACGGGGAGCGTTCAGCGCTCAGCCATCAGCTGTCAGCTAGCCTTCAGCTGTTGAAGCAGCGCGGTGAGCACCCTGGCCCTGAGCAGGCACTCCAGTCGTGCCTGGCAATCAAACTGACCGCTGAGCACTGAACGCTTCCGGCGTGAATCTAAACCGAGAACGTCCGGCCTCGATGAGCACCGATGAGGATCTGGAATAGCCGATGCGCAATCAGCTCGTGTAAGGACAGGAGTTCCTTCTGTGCCTCCACAATGGCGTGAACGTCGGTGGCATCAGGCACGTTTGCCCCTCGCTTCAGAGCATCAAGCGCTTCGCTCAGCACGCTATCGGTCATAACCTCGCCCGCCATCTCCCAAAGCGTGATAAACCGGTCGACCGCTGTCGGGAAACTCACCTCGAAGACGCCGAAGTTGCTCGTCGTGCGCGGAGGCTTGTAGTCGAGGTTAAAGGGACCCTCGAAGCCATGGCTGCGCAGAAGCACCAGTACATTCAGCCAATCGAGTGGATTGACCAGTCCGACTGCGATATCGACGTCGTGCTTCAGCCGATAACCGTCGTTGATATCGAAGTGCCAAAGCTTTCCCGCCAGGATCGCGCGAGCAAGCGCAGCCCGGGGTGCGGCGCCCCACATCAGCTCATGTAGATACTCCGGGTTGAGCCCGACCATTTCCGGATGCGTCAATAGTCCCGATCCGATGAACGCCAGCATTGCATCGCTCGTGGGCAGCAGAATTTCGGCCTGAGGCTCAAACGGTTTGGCCTCGAGACAATGCTTCAGCGTCGGCCGACTCTTCTTTCGCGCGATCTCGATATCTGCTTCGCAGGCTGCGTTCAGACCCTCGGCGTACCAACGTAGCGTCTGGGTCTCCTCAACCGCACCTTGGACGTAGTAGCCAAGCGATCCTGGCCAATAAACCGCAAACTGGGCGCCGAGTTCGTGTCCGATCGCGACCGTGTTGCGTAACCGGAATGCAGCATAGTCGCGTACCTGTGGCGATTCGGCCGCTGGACCCGCCGCGAACACCGCGTGATGGAACGTCTCGGTGGTCACCATGGAGCACTTCACGCCGTATCGTTCGAGAGTGTTCTTGATCCGCCCGACAATGTCAGCCTGCTGCTGCTTTCCGAGCCCATCCGATGGGATCACATCCGTATCGTGGGTGCACCAGTTCCCAATTCCGATCTCGTTGTACTTCTGGATCACCTGCTCAAAGGAGACCGGCTCACGCGTCGGTGCATGGAACAGCGCCTGGCCCTCGTACGCGGCTGCCCACTGTGGACCAGAGATGAAGTACTTGCGCCGGACCTCGGGCGAATAGGAGCCGCCACAAGCTTTGGTCAAGCGGCTCACCAGAGCCTGTTGTTCGTTCGCTGCTGTTGGGGTCACGAATGTCGTCTCCGAATTCTTGATCATAGCGCTCGAAAAGCTTTCGGAGAGAGCGTTCAGCAATCAGCATCCGACCACGCCTGCGGCATGATCGCTAATGGCACTGACCGCGGCGTTCGCAAAATCAGCGACTTAGACGCGTTCAGTGGAGAGCTTTCAGCCTTGATTCGCAGACAGGAGTGGAGTG
>DASQVJ010000528.1:0-5000 GCA_035640835.1 Bryobacteraceae bacterium | reverse complement strand
TCATCTCGCGTTCTTCCTCCCGGTAGACAAGATTCACTTGCGGCTGCATCGAAATGAAACATGTCCAACCGTTCCGCTCCGCCACGTGCTGAGCCTTGGCGAATTGCCACGCGCGCATCGACGAAGCACCGATATAGCGCGCGACCCGACTTCACGATATCGTGCAGAGTCTCCATGATCTCTTCGATTGGAGTGTTGGGGTCTAAACGGTGGATCTGGAACAGATCGACATAGTCGCTCCCCAGCCGCTTCCGACTGTCATCGACAGCGTGGAATAGTGCCTTTCGCGATAGTCCACCGGCATTCGGAGCCTTCCGCCACGGCCAAAACGCTTTAGTCGCAATCACGACTTCGTCACGATTGGCGAGACGCTTGATCCAACGACCAAGGATCTCCTCGGAAGGGCCCTCTGCGTACTCATTTGCGGTATCGAAGAAATTGATTCCCGCCTCTAGCGCAGCACGGAACATGGGACCGCTTTGCGCCTCGTCCAGCGTCCACGTGTGCCGCCCACGACCGCGTTCGCCGAAGCTCATGCAGCCTAAACAAAGGCGTGACACGATTAGTCCCGAACGCCCGAGATTCACAAGGCAAGGCGCTCGCACTTCGAAACGTGGGTCCGGATCGTGAATCCCATTCACCCAGACCCTAGCCTGGTCGATCGTGCTTCAGCTGCTGCCTTGATTACGATGGCGCGTTTGTTCAACAGTTTGGACATGTACGCACGCAAGAACAAGCGATCCGCGCAGCGTCCGAGCCAACCCAGAGGCGACTCGTAAACGAATACATCTCGCATCCGAGTCACGCCTGCCTCGATCGTGAAGAAATGATCGTGATCTAAGCGACGGAATACACCCTTAACCTGCGAATCGCGAAAATGGTGTGGACGATCAAAGCTGGTGATTCGGCTCGTTAACCGCTGCCGAATTCCGAGGTGGGTGGCTTCCCACGTAACTTCTTCACCGAGATTGATCAATCCCGTTGTGATACCAGATACAGCCTTTTCATTTGTCCCCTGAGTCGACTCTATGTGTAGATCGATGTCGCGGGCCAAATCGAAACATACCTGGATAGCCGCATTAATTGAGGTCAACAACTCAATCGTCGGCATGCTTGATTAGAAGAGACTAGCAAAATGAGGCGGAACCGATTAAGTAGCCGATCGCACTCACATCCGCGCGCCTGTAACGTTGCGCTTCCCTTGATGTGGCCTCGTCTGCATCTCGCCCGGATGGTAGACGGGAATGCCGTTCTCCGTTCCCGAACTGTTTTGGATGACGAATCGACCAAGGTTGCCAACAACTCAATCGTCAGCTTGCAGTCGCGTCGACTCTTGTGCAGTGGCCCGGCCCGACGGATGCGGACGACAGGATTTCAGGCCCGCCAAAGGCCATAGCCCCACGCCGCACACTCCCAAGCAGTACTTGACACATATATCCGTTACGGATATATTGGAAAAGCATGGCTAAGAAGGATGCAACCAACGCACCCCTCACTCCGGCGGTGCTTCATATCCTGTTGGCGCTCTCTACCGAGGAGCGGCACGGCTACGGAATCATGAAGCAGGTCGAAGCGGATTCGCGGGGAAAGGTAAAGATGGGACCCGGCACGCTCTACGGCTCCATTGGTCGCATGATCGAGGCCGGACTGATCCGCGAGAGCAACAAAAAGGTAGACCCTGACATGGACGACGAGCGGCGGGTCTATTACAAGATCACCGCTCTCGGCCAAAAGGCGCTCGCCGCGGAATTGGAGCGGTACCGCGAAGTTGTCACGGTCGCGAAACAAAAACGGCTCTCGCCGAATACGGTTGCGTATGGCAGTTGAACAGTCGATATCGCGATACCGGACCTGGTACGCGAAACTGCTTCGCTTCTATCCGAAGCCGTACTATGAACGCTTCGGCGAGGGAATGGAGCAAACCTTCAACGACCTTCTCCGAGAGCGCGCCAACGAAGAAAGAGGATTGTTCGGTTGCGCTGTTTGGATGTTCGCCGAAACATCCGCGGAAATTGTTCGGGAGAACAAAATCATGACGCGAAACAAAAACATCATCCGCATCGCGCTAGCGACAGGGCTCATCCTGCTCGTTCCGTTCGCGGCCATGCGGTTCACCACTGAGGTAGCTTGGGACCTGGCCGATTTCCTTGTTGCCGGCGCCCTCCTGTTCGGCACTGGTCTCACCTATGAGCTGATAGCGAGGAAAGCGGGCACGATGGCTTACCGGATCGCCGTCGCCGTTGCGCTCGCGGCAGCACTCATCCTGATCTGGGCAAATCTTGCCGTTGGCATCATCGGGTCTGAGGACAATCCCGCAAACTTGATGTACATCGGAGTGCTCGCCGTCGCCATTATTGGTGCCGCGCTCGCGCGCCTGGAGCCACAAGGAATGTCGCGCGCTCTGTTCGCGACAGCCCTCGCCCAGGCGTTAGTCGCTCTTATCGCGCTGCTCGGACGCCTCGGTTCCCCATCCAACGGCCCCGCCCAGATCCTGATCCTGAACGGCTTCTTCGTCGTATTATTCGTCGGATCAGCCCTCCTCTTCCGCCGCGCCCACCACGACGTATAGGCACGCCCACTAATGGAGCGCGGCGTCTACGCTCCCGAAAGCGCTTCGGCGCACGAGCTTATCCACCCTCATACTCCTCGACGGCGCGGCGATCTTACTGCGGATTCCGGCGAACGTCCGCAGAGGCTTCCTCGCCGCCGCAACCGGCGAGCATCGTGAAAAAGAAGCGGCTTCCCTCTCCTGGCGCACTCTCAACCCAAATGCGGCCGCCTTGAAGTTCGACTAACCGCTTGGTGATTGCCAGGCCGAGTCCGGTGCCGTTCTGTATACCCGCGGCGTTCCGGCTGACTTGATGGAATTCCTCAAATATGGCCCGATGCTCCTCCTGCGGGATGCCGATGCCTGTATCGCTAACCAGGAACCGTATCTCGCGATCGCCGGCCTCGGCAGTGATACCCACCATGCCCTCCGGCGGAGTGAACTTCACCGCGTTGCCCACAAGGTTATAGAGGATCTGCTTAAAGCGCGTGCGATCGGCATGGACGTGAAGCGCGGAAGGAACCTCATTGCGCAGGTCGATCTGTTTTGGCTCCGCGAGCGGACGGGTGACAGACAGGACGTCTGAGATTGCATCGGCAGCAGGGAACTCCTCGTAGTGCAGTTCAATTCTCCCTGCTTCGATCCGCGAGAGGTCGAGGATCTCATTGACCAGGTCCAGCAGGTGTTGCGCGCCTCGTTTTACGTGCTGGACATAGTCGCTGTAGACCTCTCCAAGTGGGCCCTCGCTCTCTTCAGCCAGCAGATCGGAAAACCCGGCAATCGAGTTTAGCGGCGTTCGCAGGTCGTGACTCATACGCGCGAGAAATTCGCTCTTCATGCGACTGACTCTGGCCAGTTCCTCATTGCGCTCGGCAAGCTGTCTGTTGGCCTCCGCCAATTGGGCCGTGCGTTCCTTTATCCTCTGTTCCAACTGCTGGTTCAGCCGTCGCACCTCGCTCTCGGCCGCCTTGCGCTCGCTCAGGTCGAGCACGAACGCCACGCACTCGCTCTCCGCGTTCCCGATGGCAGCGCTGGCGACCAGCACCGGCACGCGGCTGCCGTCCTTCCGGGCGTACTCCTTTTCATAGAGGTCGCAGCTTCCTGTGGCGCGTATTTGCGCCACGGCGCGTTGGGTGGCCGCTTGCCACTCTGAAGGAGTGAGATCTGTCCACCGGAGTCGTCCCGAGTTGAGATCCTCGCGGCAATATCCCACAATGCCGAGAAAAGCATCGTTCGCATCAATGATCTGTCCTTCAAAGGTCGTGATCATCACCCCGACGATGTTGGAGTCGACCAGCCGTCGGATTTTCGCCGCGAGATCTGCCTCCAGTTGGAGCAGCCGCTGGCGCTCTTGTTCGGCGCGCTTGTGATCTTCAATATCCGTCCCAACTCCATACCATTTCACGATCTTGCCCCGTCGATCCCGCAGCGGGACAGCGCGTACCAAAAACCAGCGGTATTCCCCATCAGAAGCGCGCCGGAAGCGCACCTCATTCTCGAACGGCTCGCCAGTTACCAGCGACGCCCGCCACTTCTGCTCGTGCCTACGGATATCTTCCGGGTGAGCTACCGCGTGCCACGCTGAGCTCGATGTACCGAACACAGACAGTCCGGTGTATTCCTGCCAACGTCGATTGCTGAAGGCATTGGACCCGTCCGGCAGAGCGGTCCACGCCATTGTCGGAATTGTTTCAACAACCGCCCTAAGCTCGTTCTCGCGATGCTGTATTTCATAGATGCGCCATTGATAGAGTGCCCCGAGCAATGTTAGGGCCACGGCTACAGCGACGACACCGAACCACCATGTCCTCCACCACGGCGGAAGGATGCGGATGGGAACCCTTGCTCCGTTTTCGTTCCATACGCCCAAGCTGTTGCTGCCTTGCACGCGGAATACATAATCGCCTGGAGGAAGAGTCGTGTACGTCACCAGCCGCTGAGTACTGTCCCGCTCGTTCCAGTGCTCTTCGAGCGCTTCCAATCTGTATCGATAACGATTTCTTGTGGGATTCGAATAGCTGAGCGCAGAAAACTCGAAGGAGAAGATGTTTTGTCGTGGCCCGAGTGTGATCGATTCGATGTAAGAGATGGACCTTGGTAACGGATCTTCGCCTGCTCTCAAGCGATTGCCAAACAACCAGAAATCCGTCAGTACAACTGGCGGAGGAGAGGGATCGTCAATGACGCGTTCAGGGAAAAATACCAGTAATCCACGTGTCGATCCGAAAAACATTTCGCCGGCGGGACTCTTTGATGCGGCGGCAAACCTGAACTCATTTCCGGGCAGGCCATCTCCGACATAATAGTTCCTGACCGTTCTCGTGCGTGGGTTGAACCGTGAAAGCCCGTCGCTTGTGCTCAGCCACAGGTCACCGCGTCCGTCCTCGAGTATCCCTTCCACCACACTGCTGGAGAGGCCGTCACGAGTGTAATAACAAGTGAATGTCCGAAC
>DASQVJ010000527.1:0-5285 GCA_035640835.1 Bryobacteraceae bacterium | reverse complement strand
GAAGGCACTGTTGACGAATGCATGCAGCATGTTCGCCACGGACCACCACACCATAAAGGCGCTGAGCCCGATGCGTGTACCCCAGCGATCCACGATCAACCCGGATATCACGTACATCATGGTGTATGCCCAAAGGAAGGCCTGCAGAATATTCGCGTAGACCACAGGCGTGAGGCCAAGTTCCTTCGTGAGTACCGGAGCCACAACGGACAAGGCCTGCCGGTCGACGTAGTTGATCACCGTCGCCAGGAACAACAAGCCCGCGATATACCAACGGAGGTGTGGAATCTTCAGGGCCACGCGGTGCTACTCCCGTTTGCTACGCTCTCGCTGCTGCCGGCTGATCGGCTGCGACCCACTCGCGCAGGAACTTGAGTTCCCGGAGACTGTTCTCGTCGAGTGACACGGTCGGATGCCGCACGCGCGCGCTGCGGATCAGCCCTGCCGCCAGCAGATTGTGCTTCATTGCCGAGACGCCCATTCCCGGCTGAAGCTCGAAGCGGATGAGTGGCAGCGCTCGAGTGAAAACCTGCCATGCGCCCGTCCGATCGCCCGACTCGAGCCGGTTCCAGATGTCGACAAACAGGCCGATCATGTCGCTGCCCGGCATCATTCCGCGCGCGCCGCGATCGATCTCTTCGATCATGAACTGGCCGTTCAAGCCGCCGAACACAACCGGGCCACCTGACTTGAGAACCGCGCTGACTTTCGGGGCTGTCGGCGGTGCTTCCACCTTGGCGTAGCGCACTCGCTCGATCTCGTTGGCCATACGCGCCAGCAGCGAAGCAGGCATCGGCACCTGCGTCATCAGCGGGGCATCCTGCACCATGATCGGGATCTTGACGGCGTTGCTGATCGCCTCGAAGTAGTGCATCAGGCCATCAGCATCGGTCTTCAGATAAAACGGCGGGAGCACCATCAAGGCATCGGCGCCTTCGTCTTCCACCTCCTTACTCAAGGCGACGGCAGCGTCCGAGCCGTTTGCTCCGGAAGAGACCACCAGGGGCACCGATCCTTTCACCACATTCCGGACGGTTTTCAGAATGGCACGTCGCTCCTCTGTAAGAAGCGCGTAGCCTTCGCTCGCGTTGCCGAACAGACCCAGGCCGTGGGCGCCTTGTTCGAGCAGAAATTCCGTGAGGCGGGCCTGACTTTCCAGATCAATCGTTCCATCGTCATGAAACGTCGTGTTGAGGATGGGATAGATCCCTTCGAGTTTTCGCATGGCACCAAAAAGATCAGCGCCAGTATGTCACAGGTTGAAGTCAGAAGTAAAATATTTCAGACGAGAGAAGGTTCAAGGTCCCGGCGCAGGTCGTCCTCCAGCATCTCGATTCCGAGGCCGGGACCTTCGGGGACGATGTAGCTCGATCCGGTTACGGTGAGAGGCCGGCAAAGGTAGCGATTCGCGACAGCCAGCACGTTTGGATTGAACTCGAGGATGTGGCAGTGCGGAACTGCGGCGGCAAAGTGGATTGCTGCTGCGATCTGCGGGCCGAGCGCGATGCTCAGGTGCGGCACGACCTGCGCTCCTGCCTGTGCCGCCTGGTCCGCGATGCGCATTCCCTCCGTCAGACCGGTGCGACCGAGGTCGGGTTGTGCGAACCCTACCGCGCGGGCACGAAAGAAAGGGGCCATCTCGAAGCGCGTCCGGTAGCTCTCGCCCAGAGCTAATGGCGTGACGATCGCGGCTGCCAACTTCGCATGGGCAGTGGAGTCCTCAGGCATCAGAGGGGCTTCCAGCCACAACGCCTTACGCGCATCCAACTCTCGTCCGAGTACAACAGCAGTGTGGTCATCCAGCCGCCAAAGCGCATCTACCGCGATGCTGGCGTTGGTGCCAAGACGGTCCCGGATGGCATCAAAGGTCTCGAGCAGCTCCTCAGTGGTGGAGTGGTGAAACAGCTTGAAGGTGCGGAAGCCTTCGTCGAACTTCGCGCTCGCCGCTTGCGCGCGTTCGACGAGTGTCGCTCCTGTGACCCCGCTTAGGTACGCCTGCACGGACGCTTTCGGCGATTCGCTAAGCAACCGGGAAACCGGCACTCCCCGCGTTTTCCCGGCGAGGTCCCAGAGCGCGATGTCCACGCCGCTGATCGCATCCAGCATGAAGCCGCCGGTCTGACCACGCACGCGCATCGTGGCGTACATTCGATCCCATGCGTCGGCTATGCCGGGTAGTGTGGGCTCTACATCAAGGCCCAACAGGACAGGCTTCAGCAGGTGATCGACGATCGTGCAGGCCACCTCGGGAGCAAGCGGTGCTTGCGCTTCACCCCATCCAATGGCGCCATCTGTTGTCGTGATGCGAATCAGCGCTGTCTCGAAAAAGGTGGAATAGAGCGCCGACACCGTGGTGGACCATCGATACCTTCCGTCGCCTGCTTGCAGAGCTGTTGGGGACCCGGCCGTTCTGCGGGCGCCTTCGCGGTCTCGCGGCAGTCGCACCGGAATCGCTTCCACTGACGCGATCTTCATTCGTCGGATGCCCTCTCCTCGCGTTCACGAAGAGCCCTGATCATGTCGTCCTTCGCGCGGTAGATGTGGTGGGTGAGAGCCTTTTCGAGCGCAGCGGCGTCACGGCGTTCAATGGCAGCAACAATCGATTCGTGCTCCATTTGCTCCTCTCGAACCCTCTTCACCCAATCGATGTGTCCCGCGTGAATGCGAGCGATCCGGAGATGGGCGTGCAGGCTTTCGTAGATGTCCTGCAGCCGCCGGTTACCTGAAGCACGAATGATCATCTGATGAAGAAGTGAGTTGTTCTTGTCGTGTGCAGTCCGATCCTCGTCGGTCCGCACCGGCTTCTTCAGGGCGCGGAGCAGATCCTTGAGCTGCTTGATATCGCGATCGGTGAATTTGTCAATCGCATCGCGCGCAGCTAGACATTCCAGGGCGCATCGGATCCGGAAGGTCTCATCAACGTCCTGTACCGTGAGGCTCGCAACAAACGTGCCGCTGCGGGGACGAATCTCGATGAGCCCTTCCGTCGCCAGTTGCTGGATCGCGCCCCGAACGGGCGTCAGGCTGACGCCCAGCCTCTCGGCAAGCTCATCCACGTTCAATCGTTCGCCTGGTCGGAGCAGGGAATTGATGATGGCTGACCGCAAAGCGTCGTAGACTGCATCGACGGCGCGTTGACGCTGCAGCTTTACAATCTCCACATTTACAAACCTACCTTAAGGCGTTCGGTAGTTCAAAATGTCTGAGATACTTCATTTAAAATTCAAGAGTCCGTTTGGATGTGGGACGCTGGCGTCTCAATCTGCGAAGTCCGACGCGATATCCTCACGTGCACCGAAGACGACATCCGTGCGATCCGCCCCGACATAGCCCGGCTCATACACCAACTCGTACACACACGTCATCCGTTCCGTTCACCGGGGACGCTCATTTGCTTGGGCGTCGATGGTCGGACACCTCGTCTCGAACGTTCGACGTAGTTCAGCGGTGCCCTGCCTGAGCCGATCCTGCGGGCCTCGGCACTGAAAGAGCGCTGCTGCGTTTGCGTTTGCGATACAGGCTCCAGCCGTTGTATAAAAATGCTGCGCCGAACCAGACGGCGATCACAACCGCCGGGTACAGCACGATGGCGGGCCATAATCCCATCACAATTGCGATAGCCAGAAACAGCATGCCTGCGGTGATCATCAGCTGCGCCTCAACCGGTCCGAGCTCACGGTGACCTGTTATCGCCGCCCCAACGGCATTTCCGATCCGGAGCATCCCGGTGGTAGCACGCCCGGCGCTCCCGTATCCAGCGGCTTGCGCATGCGGTGCCGGCACACCCAAGGATCGCGTTCGGAATTTGCTATCCAGCACCAGCTCGGTCGAGTTCTTCAGATCCTCGACATACATATCCTCCATTTGCTTGCCGAACTCCGTATCCTCAACCGCTACATCCAGCTCGCAGTTCCCCATCCAGCTTGCGATGTTCAGGTTTGACGAACCGACCCTGGCCCAGACACCGTCGGCAACCGCGGTTTTGGCGTGCAGCATCGAGCCGTTCCATTCGAACACGCGCACGCCGGCGTCTAACAGCGGCCGGAAGCCCGCTCTCGAGAGCGGTCGCAGAACCGGGATGTCGGTCGCCCCGGGGACGAGCAATCTGACGTCGACTCCGTCTGCGGCTGCTGCCCTCAATGCCTGCACGTACGGCGCTGTTCCCGCGTAGTAAGCATCCGTCAGCCACAAGCTCTTTCTGGCGAGTGCGCAGACAAGCTGGTCCAGGCGAAATATTTTCGTCGTACTGGGCACGTTCGCGATTACCCGCAATGTCTTTTCGCCGGCGTCAGGTATGGACGTGCCACAAGCCAGTTCGTTTTCTGCGATCGGCTCGCCAATCATGGCCCAAACTTGCGCGAAAGCGCGCTCGATGTCAGCTACCGCCGGACCGCGCACTTCCACGCCGGTGTCACGCCACGGGTCCAGGCCACGCGCGGGATCACCCACCCACATTCTGCCTATGCAAAGACCTGTGACAAAGCCGACGCGGCCATCAACCGCGAGCATCTTACGATGATCGCGGCTGACCCAACCAAGAGGCTGTGTGACCTGCGGCGGATTGAAGCACCGGACCTGTACACCGCCCGCTCGTAGCCGGTTCCAAAAAGCGCGCGAAGTCGCATTCAATGCTCCGAGCCAGTCGTAGACGAGACGCACCGTGATACCTTCGCGCGCCTTTGCGATCAGTTCGTCGGCAAAGGCGTATCCGATCTCGTCCTCGTGCACTATGTAGCTGTCAAACAGGATTGAGCGGCTCGCGGTTTGAATCGCTTCGAGCCAGGCAGGGTAATTCTGGGCTGCGTCCTTGAGAAGTCGCACACTGTTACCAGCCACCAGCGGTGCTCCCGCAGCTCGGGAGAAGGCCTGGCTGGCAAGCTCTCGGAGCACGACCGAATCGCGATCAGGGATTATCACTCGGTCTCTCCCTTTGTTTCCATCTTTGTATGCTTTCCATGCAGGTGATGTTCCACAACCATCGAAGAGGCTGGAATGCCACCAGGACCATCGCGATGCCTCGAAGCGTTAGCCCAGGCGCATCATCGCGCAGGGAGGGGATCACCCGCCGCGAGCGCATGTGCGGTAGTCATCGAATCCATCGGAATCCCGCCACACTTGTCACTCCCCTCATCTCGATGTTCGGCGCTATTTTTGTCTCGTGAGCACTTAGCATCACGTTGTATGACAAAGATCATGCCAACACAAAACGGGAGAATTGCCCGATGTGCCCAGTATGTTTTAGTAGCCTGGCATGGCTAATCACCGGTAGCGTTTCTGCGCTCGGC